>CAYXQT010000001.1:0-39422 GCA_964466445.1 uncultured Paraprevotella sp.
TGGACGCGCTTTGGAACGAAGCGAAGGAACTGGAGCGCAAGGGAGAATTGTAAGGCGGAACCCTATCGTGCGTCCCGTCGGCAAGCATCGCTAATGTCGGAACCGACCTTTCACAATCCGGAGGCCGCTTGCTCCATACGCGGGTTCGGGATAAGGAAGTACATGAAGAATGGTAATCTCGCAAAGTCTTGTAATTTTATGTTTGAAAAAACGACATTTGAACTTCATGCTCACTTCAGGAAACGTGGATGACCGTAGACCGTCAAGATAAGACGGAATTCCCGGAAGACTTAAAGGGCAAACTCCGGATGGACAAGGGGAGTACCAATCAGACATTATTCGGGAATCTTTTTCCTGATGGCATGCAGTTGACAACCAAAGTGAAGAGCAACATGAAGAATTCCCCAACGAGTGTGACGGACAGATAGAGAGGAACTCGTGAGAAAGGGAGGGGGTTCACTCAAAGCAAAGTCTGGAAATAAAAGACTCCGGGGAAAAGCCGACGCATACCCGTTTCTTCCGGCATTGTCCGGAAGAGCCCGAATACGCTCGAACCCGAACCGCTCATGGAAGCGTATGTAGCTCCCTGAGCGTATAGCCGCATCTTGATGTCGGCGATTTCGGGATGGAGGGCAAAGATTCCTTCCTCAAAATCGTTTGTCAGGATGTTTTTCCATTCTTCTACGGGGCGGCAGATGATGTCCGTTATGGGTGTCTCAGGCTTTCGAGGACTGATTCGGGCATAGGCTTCTTTCGTGGACACGAAGATGTCGGGCTTCACCAAAACGAAATACCAACCAGAAAGGGAAAGGCCAACAGGAGTGAAGATGTTGCCGATGCCCGTGGCAAATGCCGGACGGTTGCGTACGAAGAAAGGACAGTCGGCTCCTAAGGTGGTCACGAGCCTTTCAAGTTTGCCGTCGAATAAGCCGAGGGCGAACATTTGATTGAGGATTTTCACCGTATGCGTCGCGTCCGACGAACCGCCACCCAGACCCGCACCCGATGGGATTTGCTTATGTAAGTATATATAAAGGTATGGAAGTGGATAGTGCTCCCGTATCAGGCGCAAAGCTTTGGTGAGTAGGTTTTTCTCTGGCGGGCAGTCAATGCCGATGCCGTCCATCCGGAACGTGTAATCTCCCGTGACGTGTCCTTGTGTGAGGGGTTCTGAGGGGTAGTTGCAATCCGGATGTTTTCCGTCGCTACGGGTTGTCTCTATTCGCAACGTGTCGCACAGCGGGATGGGATAGAACACGGTTTCCAAATTGTGATAACCGTCGGGACGGCGTTCCGTGACGTTCAGTCCTAAATTGATTTTAGCATTGGGATGACAAATCATGATATTGTTTTGCTTGCAAAAGTAAGTAATGTTTGGCAACGGACTATATGAATGCGCAAGTAAAATGAAAGAAAGATTCACCTTAGGCTATTTCATTTGGCGGGCGCAGAGGCAACTGACAAGTGCGAAATCAGAGGAAATATTTGAAGAACTGCATTTCGGTATTGAGAAATTGAGTTTCTTCCTTGGTCTTGCGTTTGTCTTGGCCTGTACTTTTCTCAAGAAGGAATTGCCCGGATTGCTGAATTCCGTGCCTTTCGGCACATATTGCCATACGCGGGTTCGGGATAAGAAAGTACATGAAAAATGGTAATCACCGGGCCAATACCGTGTGATACACCTTGTCCATGAACTTCTCGTAATTGTTCAGTATCACCGTGCCGTCCGCCGCCAAGCTCGGGTACTTGTGTCCGGTCAGGAGTACGCGGGGTACGTTGGCGCGGTAGAAATCCAGATATTCGGCCTTGGAGGCGACAGCGTACAGGCTCGCGTCGGGCTCCACGTGCACGACGTATATCAACGTCTTGTCGGGAGTATGGCAGAAGCGTCCCGTGTCGTCGCACGAGAGCCTGCGGTACTTTTCCATGTTGTGGCCGGTGAACTCCTCCCAGTCCGAGAGCGTGCCGCTGTTCTTGAAATAGGGCAACTTGTCCGGGATTATGAAAATCTGGAAATAAGGATGGTGAGCCGCCCTTATGTTCGCGGTTTCACCGAGCATGTTCTCGAAATAATTGTTCGAGTTTTGGGAATAGTTCTGCATGACGAACTTGACGGCGATTCCCGCGATGCGGCGCATCGTCGCGTTCTCGCATATCGCGATGTCGACCCTCTTCTCCAAATAACGGCCTTCGATGCTTGCCTCGCGCCCCATGCCGTACCCTTGCGACAGGACGGCGTAGTCTTTTCCGCGCCTCGCGGCGATGTCTTCCGCTATCGCTCCGTGCAACGGCTTGAGCTTCGCCGTACTGCGGGAAGTCCCGGATTGTATGAAAGACTCAAACGATTCTGAAATCTTGTCCCCCAAAAGACGGTTGCCGGACATTGCGCTTGCTGAGCCTGAAGTTGACGTATTGTTGGACATCTTTCGTGTTGAAAGTGTAATATCCGCCGCTCTTGTATTTCTTCAGGAGGGACACGTATCGCGCGAAGTCGGGGCGGATTAGGATATCCTTGATTTCGTCGGTGGTGATTCCCAAGTCGTTCACGACGTACAGGCCGCTGTACACGCCCTCGCCTTCCTTGACCCTCTCTATTTTCAAGTCTTTCTCCGTCCTGATGAGCGTGTTAATCGCCGTCTTTTCCCTCCACACGTCGGCCAGGGCCTGCGTCCTCCCGTACTCGTAGTAAGTCGCGTAGTCGCTTCTTCCTTTCAGCAACTTCTCCTTGTGCGCCTTGAGGTGCAGTGCCACGGCGGGGTCGGAGAACACGGTTTCCGGAGCCAGTAGCTTTCCTCTCTTGTCATAGGGGAACAGGCAGGGATGCCACTTGCCGGTGGAGGCTTTGAGAACCTTGATGGTCATGGCGGACGGAGGGATGCTTTCTCCGATGAACACGTCGTCGGCAAGGGTGGCGAAGCCGTTCTTCACCGTGACGTACCGGGGGTACTTCCCGGACTTTATCTCCCGGAGTTCCCGGAGGCTTTCCTTGTCCGACAGGTAAAGGCACGAATCGATGAGGCAGTCGTCGAGGGACAGGCGGCAACGGAACTCACGGGAACATTTGTCCCCGTTGAAAACGTAGTAGTCGAAGGACGGGTCGTCCCTGTCTTTGGCGAACAACGAAATCACGGTGTAGGCCGTCGCCCGCTCAAAGGGCTGGTAATGCCCCAAGTCTACCAGCGAGACAAGGCTCCGCTCCCTGGCGATGTGCGCCCTCATGTTGCCGGCCGCGACGCTGTTCAGCCACGAGCTCGGCGTGATGTAGCACAGCTTCCCCGCCGGGCCGAGCATGTTGAAGCCGAGCTCGAAGAACGCAAGGTACAGGTCGGTCATGCCGCCGTTGGCGAACTTGTACCGCTTCACGTCTTCATAGGAAGTGTCGAGGTTGTGGACGCGCACGTAAGGGGGATTGCCCACTACGAAGTCCATCTTCCCGTTGAACTTGTCCGTGGAAAGCGCGTTCCGGTTGTGCAAGTCCCACGACACGCGCCCCGCCCCGTACTCTCCGGCCGCCTCGTCGAGGTGCGCGAGGCAACTTCGGCAAGCGTCCGCGTCGGTATCTATCCCGTGTATGTACGTCTCGAGGTGGCGTTTCAGGACGGACTTTCCCAAGCCCTCCTTTCCGGCCGCCTCGCAGTACCTCCTGACGACCTGCCTCAGGAACGCGCCGTCCCCGCAACTGTTGTCCATCACGTGCCTGCCTATGATTGCGGGGCCGCCGTAGCCCGCATAGTCGAGCATTTCGTCGACGATGCGCCGCGGCGTGTACACCTGCCCGCTCTTTTTGACTTTGTCGTCCATCCTTTCCCTTTGCCGCAAAAGTACGAAAAACAGTCCATACCTCCGCGGACGGGGGAGGTTAAAATCGGGGAGTTTCTTTCCCTCCCGGCTTCCCGTCCACGGGGCGTTCTGCGGACGAGCCGCACCCTGCGTTCCAAAATCGGCACGAGTGCCTGCGGATGCCAAAGGTTCGCTATATATATAATAAGGAGAAAGACAGCGGCGGATAGTTCCTTGGGTCGGCGGAGACAATCGCGCCGTGCCGTCTTGTCTTGCAGGATGAGTCCGATGACAGGCATGCCTGATCCGCCACGCCGAAGATGCGCAGTGCCCGTAAAGAAATTCGCGATTACCGCGCTTGCCGCACAAGAATCGTCGGACGGGCTTGCCGTTAAAGTTATCTAAATACTCTCCTGTTTTCTTTGGATTCGTAAGATATTTCTATAATTTTGTGTTCAAATAGAAAAAGAAATGAAAAGAATCTTGTTTTCGTTGATGCTTCTCGGCGCAAGCTCGTGCGCTTTCACGTCGATGGCGCAGGACAAGCCTGCCGACGGCGGGGACGGGCGCATCTCCGGCGTGGTGCTGTCGGCAGGGGACGAGGAACCCGTGATAGGCGCGCACGTGCGGATAGAAGGCACTCAAACGGTAGCCGTGACGGATGTCGACGGCAAGTTCTCGTTTAACGCGATGCCCGGGAAGGGGCAGACGCTGACGGTGTCTTACTTGGGGATGAAGACGCAGACGCTTCCCGCCGCGTCCGGGATGCGCGTCTTGCTCGAGGACGCTTCGCGGGACTTGGGCGACGTGGTGGTCAACGGCTTCTACTCCCGCAACAAGCAGACGTTCACGGGCGCCGCGATGACGATAACGGGCGACGAGATACTCTCGGTGTCGCCCAACAACGTGTTGCAGACGCTGGCCTCCTTGGATCCCGCGCTCAACATCACGCAGAACAACGTGGCGGGCAGCAACCCGAACGTCGTGCCCGACTTGGTGATACGTAGCACCACCTCGCTCGCCACAAGCAACGAGGTGGGGCTCAACGCCCCGCTCATCGTCATCGACGGAGTGGAGCGCGACCTGACGGCCTTGTACGACCTCGACATACAGGACATCGAGCGCGTGAACATCCTCAAGGATGCCTCGGCGACCGCCCTCTACGGGGAGAACGCGGCCAACGGCGTGATTGTCATCGAGCGCAAGCGCGTGGCGCAGTCGCCGCTCCGCATCCGCTATACTTTCACCCCGCAGGTGAGCTTTGCTGACTTGGGTAGCTACGACATCTGCGACGCGGCGCAGAAACTTGAACTGGAACGTCTGGCGGGTCTTTACGACGACCCCGCCGGACGGTTGGACCAAAGTTACTACGACAAGCTGGCGTTGGTGAGCGGCGGCATTGACACGGACTGGATGTCCAAGGCTGTCCGCAACAGTTTCTCGCACGACCATTCCCTTTCGCTCTCCGGTCGCGGGTCGGGGCTCGACTACAACGTGAAGGCCAACTACTCCGGGACTAACGGCGTGATGAAGGACGACGGACGCAAGCGCTATGGCATGGACTTATACCTTTCTTATACGGCGGTGAGGAATCTGGTGCTCACGTTGCGTGCCTCGCACCAGCAAGTGGATGTCGACTATTCCAAGTACGGGGACTTCTCCGATTACATGGGCGCCAATCCGTACGATTCGCCTTACGACGAGCAAGGCAACCTGCGGTCGAAGCTGTCTTACGACATGGACAACCCCCTTTACGAGGCTTCGCTGAGCAGTTTCCACAAGTCGCGCACGCGCACCGAGGAGATTTCCCTTGACGCGCGGGTCGACTTCCTTCCCAACTTCTACGTCACGGCGCAGGGCGCGTTCGTCTCGTCGCGCGGGACGGAAGACCTCTTCAACTCTCCCGAATCCAACGACTACGCCGATGTCGCGGAGCTTCACCAAAAAGGCGAATACCGGTTGACCAACACCTCCGAAGACGAATGGAGCGCCAAGGTGGTGGCCAACTACGTGCAGAATTTCGACAACGAGGGCACCATGCTTGTCCTCAATTTGGGCGGGGAGCTGAAGCATCAGGACGCCCACACGAGCACGCTCTCGGGCACCGGCTTCCTCTCCGACAGTCAGGCCGACTTGGCATACGCCACGGCTTATCCCTTGTCGGCCTATCCCGGAGGTACGCAGGACGTGGCCGCGAGCGTGGGCGCGTTCGTGGCGGGCAACTTCATGTGGAAGAACCGTTACATCGTGGACGGCTCCTACCGCTTGTCCGGGTCGTCCAAGTTCGGCTCGGACCACCGTTACGCTCCTTTTTGGGCGACGGGTCTGGGCTACAACCTGCACAATGAAAAGTGGATAAAGGAACTCGGCTGGGTCAACACGTTCCGGCTCCGCGCCAGCTACGGCCACACGGGCAGCGTGAAGTTCAGTCCCTATCAGGCTCTGACCACCTACAAGTACGACACCGATTATGCCGGATACACGGGTGTCGGAGCCATTCCCATGAGCATGGCCAATCCCGACTTGAAGTGGCAGACCACGAAGAAATTCAACGTGGGTCTCACGTCCTCTTTCCTGGGCGACCGCCTCAACGTGAACTTCGATTTCTACAAGGAGAAGACCGTGGACATGCTGATAGACATGTCGCTCCCTCCGTCCTCGGGAGCTTCCACCGTGAAGGCGAACCTCGGCTCGCAGACCAGCAAGGGCTTCGAGTTCTCCCTCTGGGGAAGAATCATCAAGAGAAAGGATTGGGAATGGACCCTTTCCGCCAACGGGCTGCATCAGGAGACGGTCATCAACAACATCTCCGACGCCTTGCGCCGGCACAACGAGGAGAACGCCGCCAACAGCGTCTCGTCCACGCCGCTGGTGCAATACAGGGAGGGCGAGTCGCCCACGGCGATTTATGCGGTGCGCTCGGCGGGCATCGACCCGGCGACGGGCAAGGAAATCTACATAAAGAAGGACGGCAACTATACCTACACCTACGATGCCGCCGACCAAGTGGCCTGCGGCGACACCAACCCGGCCTTGCAGGGAAGTTTCTCCACCCAGGTCAAGTACGGTCGCTTCTCCCTGAGCATGTACTTCTCCTACCGCTTCGGCGGCGAGATGTACAACTCGACCCGGGCGGCGAAGGTGGAAAACATAAACCCGCGGTTCAATTGCGACGAGCGTGCCTTCACGGAACGCTGGCATCAGGCCGGCGACGTGGTGCCGTACTTAGACATCTCGGACGCGGGCGGCAACTCCTTCGCTTATTCAGACCGCTTCGTGGAAAAGGACAACGAGCTGTGGCTCTCCAGCCTTTACCTGCAGTACGACGTGCCCGCGTCGTTCCTCTATAGGTTCAAGATACAGAAGTTCTACGTCGGCATAGGGACGGAAGACCTTTTCCGCCTCACCTCGGCCAAGTATGAGCGCGGAACTTCCTACCCGTACAGCCGGAGCGTGAACATGTCATTAAGCGTAACCTTTTAATCAACAAGAAAAATGAGGAACTTGAACATATTGGCTCTTCTCCTTTCCGGCGGATTGGCGATGGCGTCGTGCGACGACTTCCTCGACGTGCGCCCGGATTCGGAGAAACTGGAATCCGACCTCTTTTCCAACGCCCAAGGATTCGAGGATGCCATCTACGGTGTCTACGGTTGTCTGCAGTCCACCTCGCTCTACGGGAAAGAACTGTCGTGGGGGCTCGCGGACATCATGTCCCAGGACTTGGGACAGAACACGGTATCCTCGCTCGCGCTGGCTCGTTACCAGTATGAGAACGACGAGCTGAAGTCGCGTTTCGCGGAGGTGTGGGCGGATGCCTACACGACGATAGGCTACGCCAACAACATCCTGAAGAACCTCGCCGGGCGTTCCGAGGCGGAACTTCCGCTCTTCAACCTCTACAAGGGTGAGATGCTGGGCGTGCGCGCCATGCTTCACTTCGACCTGCTCCGCCTGTTCTGTTCCACGGACGAGGCGGCGAGGGGCATCCCGTACTCTACCGACTATTCGATGCATGTCAACGAGTTCAGGAGCGTGGGCGAGGTCTACGACTTGATATTGTCCGACCTGGCGGAGGCGGAGAAACTTCTGAAGGGCGAGGCGGACGCCATCGTCTATCCGCGCGACAACACGGACTATTACAAGTTCCGGAATTATCGCGAGACTCATTGCAACTATTACGCCGTCCTGGCGCTGACGGCTCGCGTCTGCTGGATGCGGGGCGACCTGGCCAAGGCGGGGGAATACGCGTGCCGGGTGATTGACAGCGGGAAATACCCGCTCGTGGAACCCAACGCCAACGAGGTGAAGGATGTCTTCGCCGGCCGCCTGTCGCCGAAGGAGACCATCTGGGGTGTCTATTCCACCTCCTACAACGGCACCTGCGAACAATACCTATATAATCATGACACGTATAGCAGTTACGACCCTTATTCCGATGTCACCGGTTCGGCGCACCTGATGCCGTATGAGGCGGTGTACGGGCTTGATGTCGAGGCGACGGCACAGGACTTCCGCGCGAGCAACTGGTTCAAGAACGACGGGTACACCGCCAACTGCGTGAAGATGGTAGACCGTCGGCTGCTCGAAGACCAAGCCACGCCCGAATGGAACGAGCGGATCCGGGGATTTTCCCTCCTGCACGTCTCCGAACTGTACCTTGTCGCGGCCGAAGCCCTGCTCGATGCCGACTACGGCCGGGCGGCGGGCTATTTCGAAGAAGAGACCTCTTCGCGCGGCCTCCCGCGGCTCCGTCCCGATGTCACGCTGACGCGGGAAATGATATACAACGAGTACCACAAGGAGATGTTCGGCGAGGGGCAGGTGTGGTTCAACATGAAGCGGCTGGGACGGGACATCGTCTCCAACCTCGACAGCAGGACGATTCCCGCCAGCGAGGACGTCTACGTCCTGCCCATCCCGCAGGATGAGTTCAACTACAGAAACTAAGGAAAGGAAAGACGGTAATGGATACTTTGAAAGGCATACTGCTGTTGGGCGCGGCGGCGACGCTGGCGGCCTGCGACGAAGAGGATTACAAGCTCTACGACACCGGGCAGGCCGACCATGTATTCTTCGACTACAAGAACAGCAAGGAAGAGAGCGATTCGGCCATGACCTACAATTTCGGTTATGACATCTCCGAGACGCACGTCGTCGGAATCCCCGTTTCCCTCATGGGCATGCCGGCGGAGCGGGACAGGGCAATCGCCATCCGTGCCGTGGCGGATTCCACGGAGATGACGGAGGGCGTGCACTACGAGATAGAACGCGCCGTACTGCGTGCCGGGCGTGTCAGCGACACCGTCGTGGTGAGGGTGCTCCGCCCCGACGACCCCGCATTCCATGAACGCGCGTTGAGGCTGTACCTGCAAATCGAAGACAACGAAGACCTGTGTCCTACGGGGCAGAGCACGTTCACGATATTCGCCTCGGACATCCACCCCGCCGAACGTCCGGCGTGGTGGAAGACCTATGCGGCGTTGCCCGAGTATTCGTTCGAACACGCGCAACTCTTCTTCGAATATTTCTACGACCTGGCACCCAAGGCCAACAAGGAAGTGTTCGACGAGATGATAGCGGCTTACGGCGACTACTTTGTCGACGCGGGCGACACGCAAGGGCCGTTTGACATGTACGACGCTTTCATCGCCAATTATGTCACCATCCCGATGTACAACGACACCAAGGACATCGAGGGCTTCGTGTGGCAAGCCGTGCCATCGGTGAGATGACGGCCATAACGGAAGGAACTTAAAATTGGAAGCAATGAGAAGATATGGGATTGCCGTGCAAGGCGGGAGCGAAGCCGGACGTGTCCGGGCTTTGCCGAACCGCCGTTCGCATTGGACGAAGTCGATATTCTCCGCCGGGACGCTCGGCCTCCTGCTGTCGCTAAGCGCGGCGTCGTGCGTTTCCGACGACAGCGGAGAGGGCGGGGGATACGTTCCCACGCTGTCCATAGAGGGCGCGGGCGGGGAAGAGATGCAGGTGATAAACATCTATTTGGGAAGGGAATGCGTCATCGAGCCTGAAATCTCGTATTCCGGCCCGGACGAGAACGACTTGCGTTTTAGTTGGAAAATCGGGACTTACGCGAACGGCGTGCAGGGCGAATCGGAAGAGGTCAGCACGGAACGCAGCCTCAATTACATGTTCGACACGGGCGGGACTTATTATGTGCATCTCACGGTCACGGACGGCAGGGTGGGGCAGGCCGTTGACTATCAGGTCAACGTGAACCGCACTTTCGAGGAAGGGTACCTGCTCACTTCCACCGACGCGGACGGAGGGGGCAACTTGGTCTTCGTCAAGAAGCTCACGCCCGAAGAGGAGGCGGCAGGCACGGGTCCCGTCATCATGGAGCACAGCATGGAATCCATGAACGAGGGAATCTCGGAGGACGGGTTAGTGGGAGCCGTGCTGGGTACTACCACATTCCCCAAAACCGTCAGCCGTCTGCTGGTGTCCACGGACGAGCATTGCTACGTTCTCGACCCCAACAACTTCACCGCCATCGTGGACATGAGATACGACGATCTTTACCCGGGGTTCAAGGCGACGGATTTCATGCCTGATGACTACACGCCGTGGGCTTACGACCGCGTCATGAGGAAGTTCGCGCACATCAACCTCACCTACATGTTCCCCTACGAATACTCGTCTTTCTCGGAATGCGAGGCAGAAGACTTCATCCTCTGCTGGTTTAACTCATGGGGCAGTCCGTCCTTGTTCACTTTCTTCCCCAACTACAGCCGGAACGAAGTGGCAATCTTCTACGGATACGCAGTCGGCACGAAATTCCCGTCCACGGGCAATTACGCCGGGGCGGACAATTTCCTGGACGGGGACGACGAGCTCATCACGGCATTCTACGGTTTCGCTCCCGACCCGGAAACGTACATGACGACCATTTACGTACTCTCGCGTGACAAGACGGCGGGAACGATTCAGCTGTGGACCGATGTCGCCGGCTTCGGTACTGACGGGCTGAACCCCGGAAACTTCACGGCGCAGGATTTCACGCCTACTTCCGCCACCGCCGTGCCGGGGCGTAACGAGCGGCTGGTGCCCTCGGTCAGCAACCAACGTTATTACTATTCCGTCGGCAACTGCGTATATGTCTTTGTCCCCGGCTTGAACTTCGTGTTGCCGGACAAGAGCCAGTATGCCATCCGGTTCGGGGACGAGGAGGAAATCACCTACATGGACACCAACCTTGAGACCGAGGAACTCTATGTCGCCACGTACGACAAGTCGACGGAGAGGGGCAACTTCTACATCTATGACTGTGGCGACGTGCGCACCGACAACTCCGCCGGCGTGAAGGCAAAGGCCGCCTACAAGGGGTGTGCCGGCCGCATCAAAAGCCTTATCCACAAACCCAGCGTACAATGAAAAGGTTCTTTCCGGCATTCGTTTTGGCGGCGGTCTGCAACCCGGCTTGGGCACAGCGCGTGACGGTGCAGGGGACTTTGTCCGGTGCCGCCCCTGAGAGATTGGAACTCTTCTTGGTTCCCGTCACGGAATCGCCCGTGCAGGAAGCCGACACGCTCCATGTGCGCGACGGCGAAATCCAAGGGGAGAGCGACGTGTCGCCTTGGGGCATCTACCGCATCGTCGCCATACATGACCGTAGCCAGACCGCTTTGCCCGTGGCGTTTCCCGCAGAGGACGGGAAGGCGGTTCTCCGTTTGGATTTCAGCGGGGAAAGGGGGTTGCGCGTCCTCGAAGGCGGCGCGGACACGGATGCCTTGGCGGCTTTCAATTCCTACTATGCCGAGACGTCCAAGGAACTTTGGACGGGCGGGAAGGACATGGAAGCGTCCGCGTTGAAGCGGTTGGTGACGAGTTACCTGCCGGTGGCCGACAGCATAATTGCCCGTTACGGAGCGTCCGACACCGTGGCTCGCTACATGCGGATTTGGGCGTCCGCCGTCACGTACGAGACAATCGAAAGCCTCCGTTTCAGCGTGGGGCGCGATGCTTCAGCACTCGGACTTGGCGACGCCTCGCAGATGGAGGAGCTTTGTGCGTCTGTCGATTGCGACCTTTCCGCCGCTTTCCGCCAACAAGTCACGCGCATGGTTCTCGCTTCCTTGCCTGACGGCAGTCCGGAGGAGCGCATGGACGCAATCAAGGCAAGGTTCAGGAACGAAAAGGTGCGGGAGGCAGCCATCGACCTGATGCTTACGCGGTACGTGAATGAATTTCCCTACGCGACCCGCTACGAGGAGGGATTGTCCGAACTGACGGCCTTGACCGCGAAGCACGGGCTTGACCCGCGTTACCTCGAAGCGTTCCGCGCCCGCGAAGTCTCCATTCCGGGAAGTCCGTTCCCCGCCCAAGCCACCCTTTACGATTTGGAGGGGAACGCGGTCGACTTCGCCCGCTATCGGGGCAAATATGTCTATATCGACCTGTGGGCGTCATGGTGCGCCCCCTGCATCAGGGAGATTCCCGACCTCAAACAGTTGGAGGCGGACCTGGAGAATAAGGACGTGGCGTTCCTTTCCGTCTCGTTGGACAAGGACGAGGCGGCATGGAAGCGCAAGGTCGGCGAACTGTCCTTGAAAGGCGACTTGCTCATAGACCGCGGCGGCAAGCTGGCCGAGGCGTTGGGGGTCAGAGGCATTCCTTTCTTCCTGATTTACGACCGTGAAGGCAGGCTGTTCAAGTACGGTGCGCCGCGTCCGAGCAATCCGGCCACCAAGCCGTTGCTCGAAGCGTTGGAATAGAACGTCCGCCCCGTGGCGGGCCGAGACGTTGGGCACGTTCCGGAAAGGGGCATGCGCCCGCCATTCGTCCGGCGCGGGACTTGCGTGCCGGACGCGGCTCTGATGCCGGAATCCCTTTTCGTCTTTGGGTTAAGTGGCAAAAAGCATTCGGGCGGCGTTGCATCTTTCAAAGATTATAAGTATTTTCGCATGGACAAACGTCGTGCGGGAGCGAGGCGCAAAGTTCCATGGAATCCCGCCGGAATCCGTCCGAAAGCCCAAGAAGCGAAATCATTTATTAACTAACGTTCATTTGTGTCATGAAAATCAATTCTCTGCTTGCAGGCGCGGCACTCACCGCCGCCTCGTTCGCGGCTTACGCGCAGGACAACACCGTGACCGTGCAGACCAAGGAAATCGGAGCCGGCATCCAGCCGACCATGTACGGCGTGTTCTTCGAGGACATCAACTTCGGAGCCGACGGAGGCTTGTATGCCGAACTTGTCAAGAACCGTTCGTTCGAGTTCGCCCCCGACCATTACATGGGTTGGAAAATCTTCGGCAACGTCACGTTGCAGGAAGACGGCCCGTTCGACAAGAACCCGCATTACGTCCGCCTGAGTTGCGCCGGGCACGGCGACATGTGGACGGGCATACAGAACGAGGGCTTCTTCGGCATCGGCCTGAAGAAAGACGCGGAATACCGCTTCTCCGTGTGGGCGCGCGTGCCGGACGGCAAGCCGGTGACGCTGATGGTTCAGTTCATCGACCAGAACACGATGGACGAGGCGCAGCAGTTCGTCAGCCAAGACCTCGTCGTCGACTCCAAGGAATGGAAAAAATACACGCTCACGATGAAGTCGGACCGCACCATCGCCAAAGCCAACCTGCGCATCTTCCTTTCCGACCCGCAGCACCGCTCCGGAACGGGCGGCGTGGATCTGGAGCACGTCTCCCTCTTCCCCGCCGACACGTGGAAGGGGCACGAGAACGGGATGCGCAAGGATTTGGTACAAGCCTTGTACGACATGCGTCCGGGCGTGTTCCGTTTCCCCGGCGGCTGCATCGTGGAAGGCACCAATCTGGAAACGCGCTACCAATGGAAGAATACCGTAGGCCCCGTCGAGAACCGCCCGCTCAACAAGAACCGTTGGGAGTCGACTTTCAACTATCGCTACTTCCCGGATTACTTCCAGAGCTACGGCTTGGGCTTCTACGAGTTCTTCCTCCTCTGCGAGGAAATCGGCGCGGCTCCGCTCCCCGTGCTGAACGTGGGCATGGCCTGCCAGTACCAGAACTGGAACGATGAGAAGGCGCACGTGCCGGCCACGGCCGACGACCTCAAGCCCTACATCGACGACGCGCTCGACCTGATAGAGTTCGCCAACGGCTCCGCCGACACGGAATGGGGCAAGCTCCGCGCCGACATGGGACACCCCGCGCCGTTCGGCATGAAGTTGCTCGCCATCGGCAACGAGCAGTGGGACAAGTTCTATTTCGACCGCCTGAAGTTCTTCGTGGAAGCCGTCCGCAAGGCGCATCCCGAAATCCTCGTCGTCGGCACGTCGGGTCCCGACTCCGAGGGCGAGATGTTCGACCTCGGATGGGAGAACATGAGGGCACAGGGTATCGACCTCGTCGACGAGCACTTCTACCGTCCGATTGACTGGTTCAGGAACAGCATGAACCGCTACGACGACTACGACCGCAACGGGCCGAAAGTGTTCGCCGGCGAGTATGCCTGCCACGACAAAGGCATGAAGTGGAACCACGCGGGAGCTTCCATCTACGAGGCCGCCTTCATGACCGGGCTGGAGCGCAACGCCGACGTCGTGCACATGGCCACCTACGCCCCGCTCTTCGCCCACGTGGAGGGCTGGCAATGGAGACCCGACCTGATTTGGTTCGACAACCTGCGTTGCGCGAAGTCCGTGAGCTACTACGTCCAGCAGATGTACGCCAAGAACAAGGGCACGAACGTCGTGCCGGTCACGCTCGCCACTCCCACCCCGAAAGGCGAGGACGGACTGTTCGCCAGTGCCGTGTACGACAAGGAGACGGGCGAATATATCGTGAAAGTCGTCAACACGACGGACAAGGCGCAGACCGTGGACATACGGTTCGAGGGTCTGAAAGCCGTGCAAGGCAACGCCGCCGCGACACTCACCTTGGATTGCGGCGACTACACGTTGGACAACACATTGGACAACCCGAACGCCGTCACTCCGCAGGACGGGTGCACGCCCGTGGAGGGGAATGTCCTCAAGGCTACTGTCCGGGGCAAGAACTTCGTGGTCTTCAAGGTGAAGAAGTAAAGCCGCCGGGACGGACTTCCGTAGACGCATTCCGCGGTCGCTTCCTTTTGCCGCAAAGGAAGCGACCGCGTTTTTGTGTCCCTGCGCGAGTTCGGGATGAGTGTCTTCGCGCCAATTGGGACAAGTCAGGTTGCCTTGTCCTTCCGACATGCAGGGGATATGCTTCGGGTCTGTCGTCGAAGGAGCCGTAAGCGGCGGGAGCAGGGCTGGTGTCCGACATGAAGTCGTGCGCCGGGCGGTGGCGCGGGTGCGTTTTCTCTCGTTTGCATCGGCAGTTTTCATGCCGCAAAATCGACAGATTCCTGAAAACGTCATGCGCTGGCACTTTGGATTGAGCCCCTTTCCTCTGATTTCGCACTTGCCGGTTGGCTCTGCGCCGGACTCTACATTGCATTTTTAAGGGCATTTTCCCGCACATATTCTTCCGTCAAACAGGAAAAATTCGTAATTTCGCGGGGAAAAGCATAAAAACAAGGGGTTAAGGACGAATTCACATAACAAATTATCACAAAAACAATGGGAAACATAGGCATAGCATTACAACTCATGGTGGTGGGCATGGTCACGGTGTTCGTCATCCTGATGATTGTCATCCGGTTGGGCAAATGGCTGATTCAAGTAGTCAACAAGATGGCGCCCGAAGAGACGGCCGCCCGCAGACACGCGGCGGCGACGGCCTCCGCCGCACCCGTCGACACCCGCACGCTCGCCGTCATCCGCGCGGTCGTAGACCGGATAACGGGAGGCGAGGGAAGCGTGGGCAAGGTGGAACGCCTGTAGCACAATCAATCATGGACACATATCATATAAAAGGAAAGCATAAAATGGAAAAAAGAGAAGTGAAATTCAGTCTGGTGTTCCGCGACATGTGGCAGAGTGCCGGAAAATACGTGCCGCGCGTGGACCAGTTGGTGAAAGTCGCCCCGGCCATCATCCGCATGGGTTGCTTCGACCGCGTGGAGACCAACGGCGGGGGCTTCGAACAAGTGAACCTGCTCTTCGGCGAGAACCCGAACACGGCCGTAAGGCAGTGGACCAAGCCCTTCCGCGAGGCGGGAATACAGACGCACATGCTCGACCGCGCCCTCAACGGCCTGCGCATGAGTCCCGTCCCGGCCGACGTGCGCCGCCTCTTCTATAAAGTGAAAAAGGCGCAAGGCACCGATATAGCCCGCACTTTCTGCGGACTGAACGACATACGCAACATAAAGCCGAGCATACGTTACGCCAAGGATGCCGGAATGATATCGCAATGCAGTCTCTGCATCACGCACTCCCCGCTCCACACGGTGGACTACTACGTGAAGATGGCGCGGAAGCTCATCGACCTGGGGTGCGACGAGATCTGCCTCAAGGACATGGCGGGAATAGGACGCCCCGAAACGCTCGGCAAGATTTGCGCGGGCATCAAGGCTTACAAGAAGGACATCATCGTGCAATACCATTCCCATTCCGGGCCGGGCTTCAACATGGCTTCCATCCTTGAGCTCTGCAAGAACGGGTGCGACTACGTGGACACGGGCGTGGCCCCGCTCGCATGGGGCACCGGGCACGCCGACATACTCGCCGTACAGGCCATGCTCAAGGACGCGGGCTTCAAGGTGAAAGAGGTCGACATGGCCGCGTACATGGAAGTGCGCACGCAAATCCAAGCCATGCTGGACGACTTCCTCGGACTGTACTGCAATCCGCTCAACCACGTCAACAACTCCCTCCTCATCGCCCCCGGACTGCCCGGCGGCATGATGGGCTCTCTCATGGCAGACCTTGAGAACAACCTCGACTCGCTCAACAAATGGAAAGCGAAGCACGGCCAGCCCGAACTGACGGAAGACGACCTGCTCGTCAAGCTGTTCGAGGAAGTGGCTTACATCTGGCCCAAGGTGGGATACCCCTGTCTGGTAACCCCGTTCAGCCAATACGTGAAGAACCTGGCGCTCATGAACGTGATACAGAGGGAAAAGGGGAAGGAACGATGGAGCATGATTGCCGACGACATCTGGGACATGATACTCGGACGGGACGGGCGCTTGCCGGGCGAAGTGGCGCCGGAACTGAAAGAATTGGCGGCGAAGCAAGGACGGAAGTTCTACGACACCGACCCGCAGTCCAATTACCCCGACGAGCTGGACAAATACCGCGAGATGATGGCACAGAAAGGATGGGACACGGGACAAGACGACGAGGAACTGTTCGAATACGCCATGCACCCGTCGCAGTACGAAGCCTATAAGAGCGGAAAGGCCAAAAAGGACTTTCTGGCCGACTTGCAGAAACGGCGCGAGGCCGCGGCCGCCCCGGCACACGGCACGGCGGCGACGGCCCGTCCTTCCACGATAACCGTCACTGTGGACGGACAAGCCTACAAGGTGGACATCGCCTACGGGGAACAGGCCGCCCAGCCGCAGGCCACGGGCATGCCCGCGCAAGCCGCGGCCACGCCTGCGGCCACCGAGGGGGAAGTCGTCTTGGCTCCCCTCGAAGGGAAGTTCTACCGGGTGAAGAACGCGGAAGAAACGCCCCGGCAACCGGGCGACCGCGTGAAGGCGGGCGACGTGCTCGGTTATATCGAGGCCATGAAGACCTACAACGCCATCCGCGCCGAGTTCGACGGCATCGTCACGGCCATACTGGTCAACTCCGGCGACACCGTGGAAGAAGACGACCCAATCATGAAAATCGCCAAGCAGTAAGCCATGGAACAGTTGACAGACATATTCGAGAGACTATACCGGATGACGGCGTTCAGCAACATCATTGCCGAACCGTCTTTCCTCATCATGTACGTCCTTGCGTTCGTGTTGCTCTACCTCGGCATCGTGAAGAAGTACGAGCCGCTGTTGCTCGTGCCTATCGCGTTCGGCGTCCTCCTCGCCAACTTCCCGGGCGGCGACATGGGGGTCATTCAGGCCGACTCGCAAGGTCTGGTCACGTTGTCCGACGGCAGCAAGGCGGACATCTGGAAAATGCCGCTGCACGACATCGCGCACGAGTTCGGCCTGATGAACTTCCTTTATTATATGCTCATCAAGACCGGCTTCCTGCCGCCCGTCATCTTCATGGGCGTGGGGGCGCTGACCGATTTCGGGCCTATGTTGCGCAACCTTCGCCTGTCCATCTTCGGGGCGGCCGCCCAGTTCGGCATATTCGCCGTGCTGCTCGTGGCCATCCTGATGGGCTTCACGCCGCGGGAAGCCGCCTCGCTCGGCATCATCGGCGGAGCCGACGGCCCCACGGCCATCTTCACGACCATCAAGCTGGCGCCGCACCTGCTCGGCCCCATCGCCATAGCGGCTTACTCCTACATGGCGCTTGTCCCGGTCATCATCCCGCTCGTGGTGAAGCTGACCTGCACGAGAAAGGAGCTGATGATTAACATGAAGGAGCAGGAGAAACTGCACCCGTCCGCGACGGAAATCAAGAATCAAAGGGTGCTGAAGATTATCTTCCCCATCGCCGTCACGACGATAGTGGCCTTGTTCGTCCCCACGGCGGTGCCCCTCATCGGCATGCTGATGTTCGGCAACTTGATCAAGGAAATCGGTGCGGACACCTCGCGCCTCTTCGACGCGGCTTCCAACTCCATCATGAACGCGGCCACCATCTTCCTCGGCCTCTGCGTGGGCGGCACCATGACCGTGGACGCGTTCCTCAACTGGCAGACGATAGGCATCGTCGTGGGCGGCTTCCTCGCTTTCGCGCTCTCCATAGCGTCGGGAATCGTCATGGTGAAGATTTTCAACTTGTTCAGCAAGAAGAAGATTAATCCGCTTATCGGCGCCACGGGATTGAGCGCCGTCCCCATGGCCAGCCGTGTCTGCAACGAGATTGCCACTCGGTACGACGTGAAGAACCACGTGCTGAACTATTGCATGGCCTCCAACATCTCCGGCGTCATAGGCTCTGCCGTGGCCGCCGGCGTGCTCATCTCGTTTCTGGGATGACGCGCCCGCCTTCCGCGTGAGACCGCGGAGGGGGAGGTATGGTCGGGCAAGGCCGGCGCGATGCGGATTCCGTGCGGGCTGTTATCAGGCAAGGCCGGCAACAGGCGAAACCAAAGGCATAAGAGCAGTAAGCCCGCTCTTATGCCTTTCCCTTTTCCACGCTTCCGTCCCTCCTGGATGCGGACTCCCGCGCCCCGCTGACGCGTGTCCGGCGACAGGTGCGCCCTTCCTTGACGAGGGCTTCGGGAAAAAGACTTCCGGCGGTGCCGGCACCACTCCGCGCGTCCGGACTTGTCCGACCGCAAGACGCCGTCGGCCGCTCCCGTCGGGAAACCCCCTGCCACGGCGTTCAATCGCGGAGCTTGCGTTTCAAGTAGAACCGGCGCGTGAAGAAAAGCAACAACAAAGTCCCCGCCACTTGGCAAGATGCCGTAAACCGGAACATCGCGGGGTAACTCACATATTCCATCAGGAGGCCGCCGGCAAGGATTCCGATGCCCATCCCCAAGTCCCACGATGTCAGTATCGTGGAGTTGGCGGTGCCGCGCTGGTCGTTTCGCGCCATGCTGATGAACATGTTCAAGAACGCCGGATACATCCGCCCGTTGCCCAAGCCTAACAGCAAAGCCGAGAGATAGTACGCCCACGTCTCCGAGGACAGCGCAAACAAGGTGAGGCCCACCGACGACAGCGCGGCGCCCTGCAACGCGTTCTCCGTCAACTTCCCCTCGCGGAGCGACTTGGCGCCGTAGAGGCGCGACACGACAAGTCCCGTGGCGATGACGGCAAAGAATATCCCCGACCCGTCCGTAATGCCGAACTCCTCCCGGCTGTATATCGCCACGTAATTGCTCATCACGCCCCAGCACAGCCCGAAAAGCATGATGTTGACCGCCAGAAGCCAGCCGCGGCTGAGGAAAAAGTGGTCCAAGCTCATTTTCGGCTTGTTCGCCACCTTAAGCCGTCCGCGCGGCTTGATCGACGAGGCGGCGAGAAAACCGAGGCCGGCCGCGACGAGCGAAATCCAGAACAGGAGACGGAAGTCTCCCGTGACGGAATACACGTAAATGCCCGCCGTAGGAGCTGTCGCCATCGCCAGGTTGTTGCTCAGGCCATAAAAGCCCATCCCCTCGTTGCGGCGCGACGAAGGGAGCACGTCGACGGCCACGGTGCTGTTCGCCACCGTCGTGGCACCGAACGGAAGGCCGTGAAGCGTCCGCACGAAGGCGAACATCCACAGCGAGACCGCCCAGACATAGCCGGTGAACAAGATGAAGAAGAAAAAAAAGCACAGCATCAGCACTTTCTTGCGGTCGAAGCTGTCCATGATGAAACCGCTGAACGGACGCACGAGAAGAGCCGCCACGACGTAACCGGAAAGCACCAGGCCTATCGTGTCCTTGTCTGCCGCAAATTCCGAATCGAGGTATATCGGCAGGATGGGTGCTATGAGGTAGAACGAGAAGAACATCATGAAGTTACCCGTCATGACCTTGCAGTAATTCTTGTTCCAAAGTCGTTCATGCTTGTATGTGGCAGGTGTCGCCATAATGATAGGTTTATGTTAGGACTGGTCGGCGACATACGGGCGAGTATCCCGCCGCCGCGGATTCACGCGGGCGGCTGAATCGGCGTTGCGTCCCGCAACCGCCTTTCCGCAGGGTCGAGCCGTCTGCGGCCTGCGGAACGTATCTCTGGGCGCACCGCTGACCCCGCCCGTTTCTTATCCATGACACGTTTCCATTTTCAGGCCTCAAAATTACACAAAATTCTGAAGACTTCGCGCCGGCGAACCGGGAAATTGCGGTTCATCCGGCACGCTTCCGCGCTCGGGGGCGTTGCCATCCGGCGGAGTGGCAGGATGCCGGAGAAAGTCGGAGAAGTAACCGGGACATTTGGGAAGCCCGTTTCCGAGCGAGGCGGGCTTCCCGTCCGGCTGAAAGGCTTTCATCGACAAGCCTGTCGGCACGGCCGGTTTTCCGGTGCGCGGCGGCTTGCGAACCTTTGTCATCGGCTTCACGCTCCCTTTGCGGAATGTGGGGAAAAGCAAAGCGACGCGGAAAACGCTTCTCCGCCGACAGGATGAAAGGTTTTTGCGGAATCCGTGAGGCGTGAACGGCGACTTCCGGAGGGCATTGGGAGACGTTTTCGCCTCGTTTCGGATACGTTTTTTCACTCCTTGGGCAGTTTTTTCACATCCTTTAAGCAAAAACGCCCGTTTTCGTGCCGAGAAAAAATTACGTTCCTGCGGACGAAACATTTTTTTCGTCCGCAGGAAAATCCGGAAAAGTGCGGTTCCCGGCGGATTTTCCTCCCGAAGACGGCGGAACGGACTGCGGAGAAGCCGTCTTTTTCTCTATTTGGTGGAAAAACGTGTACGAAACTCAAGTGTCATTTTGCAAGGGAAAACGCCCTTCTCGCTTGCGCGTCCTCCGTCCGCAAACACGGAAGTCGCCTTTTGCCGTACAAAATGATGCCAAAAATCCTTTCCGGCTGACATTCCGTCTTTCCGTAACGGCGCGAGAATCGCGTATTTTCCGCGCCGTCCCGACATCCGTGCGAATACGCGATTCTCGCGAGGGTACGGCTGACGTTTTGACAGAACGACAGTTCCCTGGCGGAACCCGCACCTCACGGATTGCGGACGGAAAGTGGAGCGGCTCGGGAACGGCTTGCGGAAGGCGGCCTTTCCGGTGGAGGGATTTCCCCGAAAACGGCACGTCGGCGCACCGTTGCACGCTGGAGGAGACGGGGCGTTCCGTCCGGAGGAGGGGACATCGGGAAGGACCGGCATAGGGATTCGGCTGTTCCGCCGTCGGTTCGTATAAGCCCTGCTCCCGGCTTGCGTCGCGTCCCGGAGCTGTCCGTCGGCAAGGCTTGAGGGATACGTCCGGACGAAGCGCGTGCCGGAAGCCCGTCGCGGGAGGGGAATCTGCCGGTTCCGGCGTTAGGACAAGGGACGGGGTCGGCTCCTGCCCGGGCGTTTCCCGGCACGCTTTCGGGGTGTCTTCTTTGGACGGCGTGCGGAGGATGCCCGTGCGCTTTTCCTTGGGAATGTTTCATTTCAAAAAGAATAGATTACATAAGCGAAAATGAGTCTCGGATTAAAGGCCTTACTTTGCAAAGATAGTGATTAAACAAGGATTGCGATTATGGACAGGAATTCGTGGAAAGTGCCGTTGGGCGAGAAGATTGGCTATTCGTTGGGAGATGCCGCGGCCAATCTCGTCTTTCAGATGATGATGATATACCAGTTGAAGTTCTACACCGACGTGTTCGGGCTCGAGGGCGCGGTGGCGGGCACGGTGCTTTTGATAGCCCGCATAGTGGACGCTTTCGTCGATCCCACCGCGGGCATCCTCTCCGACAAGACGAACACGAAGTGGGGCAAGTTCCGCCCGTGGGTGGTCTGGACGGCGCTTCCTTTCATGGTGTTTTACGTCCTGGCGTTCTACAACCCGGGTATTGAGGACAAGGCTCTGGTCGCGGTGTACGCCGGCATCTCTTACGTGCTTCTCATGTCGCTTTATTCTTTCAACAACACGCCTTACAGTTCGCTCGGCGGAGTGATGACGGGCGACGCGAAGGAGCGCACGAGCATCACCTCCATCCGTTTCGTGGCCGCCACCATAGCCCAGTTCGTGGTGCAGGGGCTTACGCTCCCCTTGGTGCATAAGTTTGGGCGCGGCGCGGGGGCGGACGACGCGCAGGGGTGGCTCTCCACCATCATGATTTTCGCCATAGTCGGCTTTGTCTTCCTGATTGCGGCGGGCATCTCGGCCAAGGAGCGCATCGCGCCTCCCGTGTCGCAGAAGATGGATGTCAGGAACGACTTGAAGGGCTTGTTTGCCGACGGGTCGTGGCGTTCCATGTTCGTGCTGACGTTGTTCGTGTTCATCACCTTGGCCATGTGGGGCTCCGCCATGTGCTATTACTTCCAGCACTACGTCGACCCCCAGGCCTTGGGCGCTTTCCTCGACCGTTTAGGGTTGGTGAAGGAAGAGGGCGCGACGTTGGGCGTGGGGATGAGCGTCTTGGACTCCTTCAGCCTGTTGGCCACCCGCGGTGCCGACGGGACTATCTCGCCCGCTGAGTCCTATTCCATCGGCCTTTCCGTGTTCAACATGGTGGGCGCGCTCATACAGCTGATAGGCGTGATCACGCTTTCCGAGTTCCTGGCGAACCGTTATGGCAAGAAGTCGACGTTCATCGTCTGCCTGAGTCTCACGGCGTTGTTCACGGCGGCTTTCATGCTTCCGTCCAAGGACGACGTGGGCTTCATCTTCCTCCTCGGCGTGCTGAAGAGTCTGGCCTATGCGCCCACCGTGCCGTTGCTCTGGGCCATGATTGCCGACGTGGCCGACCACATGGAGTACGTGAACCACCGTCGCGCCACGGGACTGTGCTTCTCCGGCGTAGTCTTCGCCCTGAAAGCCGGTCTGGGTGTCGGAGGGGCTGTGGCGGGTGTCATCCTGTCGGCGTTCGGTTACGTCAACGACTTGTCGGCGGTGCAGTCGCCGTCTTCCCTGTTAGGCATCCGGATGGCCTCCAGCATCGTGCCGGGCATATGTTTCGGCATCGGCGTGGTGGCTCTCCTGTTCTATCCCATCACGAAGGCGTTGAACGAGAAGATGCAGGCGGAACTGGCCGGGAGGCGGAAAAACGGGAATGAATATTAATTCGACAAAAGCGATTGGATATGAATGGGATAATCAAGAAAAGCGTCATCTTGGGCATGGCGGCGGCCGCGCTCGCGGACGCGTTTGCGCAGGAAGAGACGACGTTGCGCGAGGCTTTTGCCGGCAAGTTCCTCGTCGGCGCGGCACTTAACGTGCGTCAGGTGAGGAGCCGGGACGAGGCGTTGCAGTCCTTGATTCGCGAGCAGTTCAGTTCCGTGGTGGCGGAGAACTGCATGAAGGCGGAAGAGGTGCAGCCGGAAGAGGGCAGGTTCGTCTTCGACGAGGGCGACCGCTTGTGCGATCTGGCGGAGAAGAACGGGCAGGTGGTAACCGGCCATTGCCTGATATGGCATTCGCAGGCTCCCAGATGGTTCTTTACCGACAAGGAAGGAAAGGAGGTGAGCCGGGAAGTCTTGATACAGCGCATGAAAGACCATATATATAAGGTGGTGGGCCATTACAAGGGGCGTGTGAAAGGATGGGACGTGGTGAACGAGGCCGTCGACGGGAACGGGGAGTTCCGCAAGTCGCCTTTCTACCGCATCGTGGGGCCCGAATACATCCGCCTGGCCTTCCGCTTCGCCCGTGAGGCCGACCCCGACGCGGAGTTGTATTACAACGACTACGACATGGATTTGCCGCGCAAGCGCGAGGCGGTGGTGGCCTTGGTCAAGGACCTCAAGGAGCACGGGTGCCGCATAGACGCCGTGGGCATGCAGTCCCACGTGTCGTTCGACACTCCCCTCGACGAGTACGAGAAGAGCATAGAGGCGTTCTCCGCCGCCGGAGTGAAAGTGATGGTGACGGAACTTGACTTGAGCGTGCTGCCGTGGCCGAAAGGGAACTTCGGGGCGGCGGTGGAGACGAACTTCGACTACAAGAAGGCGATGGATCCTTACAGGGACGGGCTGACGGCGGAGAAATCGAAGCAGTTGAACGATTTTTATGTCCGTCTGTTCGATATTTACCTGCGTCACGGAGGGGACATCACGCGGGTGACGTTCTGGGGCGTTTCCGACGGGGATTCCTGGAAGAACAACTGGCCGATACGCGGGCGCAGGGACTACCCGCTGGCGTTCGACCGCGACCTGAAGCCGAAGCCCTTCGTGAAGACGGTCATTGAGATGGCGAAGTCGGGACGTTATGGCGAATAGCCCGAAAAGAAGAGAGAACGCATATATATAATAAGGTATAACCCAAAAACAGACGCGGCATGAAAAAGAGATATCTGGTACCGGGAGACTATATGGCAGACCCGTCGGTGCATGTGTTTGAAGGCAAGGTGTATGTCTATCCGTCCCATGACTGGGAGAGCGGCATACCGGAGGATGACTGGGGAGCGCATTTCGACATGCGCGACTACCATGTCTTCTCGTTGGAAGACGTGATGGAGGGGGAAGTGACAGACCACGGCAGGGTGCTGGACAAGGCGGACGTGCCTTGGGTGAAGCGTCAGATGTGGGACTGCGACTGCCAGGAGAAGGACGGGAAGTATTACCTCTATTTCCCCGCCAAGGACCGCACGGACATCTTCCGGTTGGGAGTGGCCGTGAGCGACACGCCTTACGGGCCGTTCGTCCCGGAACCCGACCCCATACGGGGCAGTTATTCCATCGACCCCGCCGTGTTCAAGGACGACGACGGGCAGGTGTACGTCTACTTCGGAGGACTGATGGGCGGACAGCTGCAGCGTTACAAGGACAACTGCGCGTTGGAGCGTGCGGAATTTCCCGCCGACGACCGGCCGGCCATACCGTCGCGCGTGGCGCGCCTGGCGGACGACATGAAGCAGTTCGCCGAAGAGCCCCGTCCCGTGGTGATTTTGGACGAGAACGGGAAACCGCTCGCGGCGGGCGACCACGACCGCCGTTTCTTCGAAGCCTCGTGGATGCACAAGTATGGCGGGAAGTACTATTTCTCTTATTCCACGGGCGACACGCACTTCCTGTGCTATGCCGTCGGCGACAATCCTTACGGGCCGTTTGTCTATCAGGGCGTAATCCTTACTCCGGTGGTGGGGTGGACTACGCATCATTCCATCGTGGAATACAAAGGGAAGTGGTATCTGTTCCATCACGATTCCGTGCCGTCGGGAGGGCGCACGTGGCTGCGCAGCCTGAAAGTGTGCGAATTGCATTACGACGCGGAAGGAAGGATTGAGAAGATAGAGGGCACGGACGAATGATGCCGGAGCAGGGATGAGAAACCTTTTGTGGCTCGCGGGCTTGTTTTTTGTCCTTTCGCTCCGCGCCGAGGACGGGCACCGGCTGTGGCTCCGCATGGAGCGGAATGCGGAGCCTGCCGACGTGGCCTTGTCGGAAGGCACGGAGCCGACGCCCGCGTTGGACATCGCGTCCCGTGAGCTGAAGGACTTTTGGAAAGGGAAGGGGCGCGTGCTTCTCCGCGTGTCCGAAGACGGGCTTGCGAGGGACGGCTTCACTGTCCGCAGGAGAGGGGAGGAGACGGAACTCTCTTCGGCCTCCGGCCTCGGCGTGCTTTATGCCGCCTACGCCCTGTTGCGCAGGCAGCAGACGGGCGTGCCTTTGCCGGACGGGGCGGTCTGGGAGGAAGAGCCCTCTTACGACATCCGCGTCTTGGACCATTGGGACAATCCCGACGGGACGGTGGAGCGGGGCTATGCCGGGCGTTCGATATGGAAATGGGACGAATTGCCCGGGACGGTTTCCCCGCTGTACGAAGAGTACGCGCGGGCGAACGCTTCCGTCGGCATCAACGCCGTGGTGCTCAACAACGTGAACGCCAAGCCCGCGATGCTCTCTTCCGCGATGCTCCGCAAGGCGGCCGCCGTCGCCGCGGTGTTGCGCCCGTATGGCATAAGGACTTGCCTGTCTGTGAACTTCGCCTCTCCGAAAGCCCTCGGCGGCCTTCCCACTGCCGACCCCTTGGACGAGGGCGTGCGGCGGTGGTGGGAGGAGAAGGCGAAGGAAATCTACCGCCTGATTCCCGACTTCGGAGGCTTTCTGGTCAAGGCGAACAGCGAGGGAGAGCCCGGCCCGCAGGATTACGGGCGCACGCACGCCGACGGAGCGAACATGCTGGCCGACGCGCTCGCGCCTTATGGCGGGCTGGTGATGTGGCGGGCGTTCGTCTACCGGGCCGCAAGTCCCGACCGCGCCTGTCAGGCATACGAAGAGTTCATGCCCCTTGACGGGCAATTCCGCGACAATGTGATTGTGCAGGTGAAGAACGGCCCGATAGACTTCCAGCCCCGCGAGCCTTTCAGTCCCCTGTTCGGCGCGATGCGGCGCACGCAGGTCATGCCGGAGTTCCAGATTACGCAGGAGTATTTGGGGCAGTCCGTCCACACGGTCTTCCTGCCGACGATGTGGAAGGCTTGCCTGGATGCCGAGACGTTCCGTGACGGTGGGGGAACCGTGGCGGAGGTCACGCAACGCCGGACGGGCGTCCGTTCCCGCACGGCGGTGGCGGGCGTGGCCAATGTCGGGGACGCCGTCAACTGGACGGGGAGCGACATGGCGCAGGCCAACTGGTATGGCTTCGGCCGTTTGTGCTGGAATACAAGTTTGCCGGCGGCGCAGATTGCCGACGAGTTCCTGAAACAGACGTTCTCGGCGGACGAGACTTTCGTCCGCACGGTGCGGCAGATACTCTTGCGCTCGTGGGACGCGGCGGTCAGCTACATGATGCCGCTGGGACTGCATCATATTTTCGCTTTCGGGCATCATTACGGGCCGGAGCCGTGGTGCGACCCGCCCGGCACGCGCCCCGACTGGTTGCCGAAGTATTACCACAGGGCCGACACGTCGGGAATAGGCTTCGACCGCACGGCGCGGGGGTCGAACGCCGTGGCGCAGTACCATGAACCGCTGGCCGCGTTGTACGGGAACTTGTCGACCTGCCCCGAAGAATATCTGTTGTGGTTCCATCACGTCCCGTGGGGGCACGTGATGCGCGACGGCCTGACCTTGTGGGATAACTTGTGCTACAAGTACGACGGCGGGGTGAGGGAAGCCCGCGGGTTCGTGGAACTGTGGGCGAAGATGCGCCCTTATGTCGATGCCGAGCGTCACGAGGCCATGTCCGTCCGCTTCGAGCGTCAGGCGCGCGACGCGGAATGGTGGCGTGACGCTTGTCTGCTCTATTTCCGGCAGTACTCCCGTCGCCCGCTTCCCGCCGACTGTCTGCCCCCCGTGCATGAGCTGGACGAGTTGACGGGATTCAAGTTGGATATTGACAATTACAGTGCCGTCGACATGGACGACCTGCCGTGAACAGGCGGTGCGGGGCGGGGCATTGCCGGGTTCGTCCGGGCGGGGCCGGAAGCGGGATGCCGGAGGAAAAACGGAAGATGCGGCCCGCGGGCGTTAATACTTTTTAGTCTTTTGCCCGGAAGAAGGACTTTTTCGGGGCTTTTTTTCGACTTTTTTAGGGGAATGGAACAAAATAAAAAGAACATGATACATAGACGAAAATGCGTTATGCGCGAAGTCTGTAATTTTACGGTTAGAAAAGAGAACGGAACGGGTTGATGAAACTGGCGAATAAATGAATGAAATATGAATTTGAAGTTGCACAGATTTAAAAACCGCGCGTGGCGTGTCGCCGGGGCATGTTGCGCGTTGTGTTGTGTCTGCTCCTGCAATGACGGCTACGAGTTGATAGACGAAGACCCGTCGTGGTTGGGGAGCAGCATTTACGACTATCTACAGTCGGAGGGGAACTTCACGAACGTGGTTCGGATGATAGACGACTTGGGATACAGGGACGTGCTTGCACGGACGGGTAGCAAGACGTTGTTCGTGGCGGACGACGACGCCTACGCGCGTTTCTTTAATAGCAGGAAGTGGGGCGTGGGGAGCTACGAGGAGTTGTCGACGTCCCAGAAGAAACAGTTGCTTTTCGGTTCGATGATTGACAACGCCTGCCAGGTGGCTTACCTGTCGAGCTCGGAGGGGCCGACGGAGGGCGACTGCATGCGCCGCCTGACTTCCGCGTCGGCTTACGACAGCGTGCCGCTCCTGAGGCCGGAGGACATGCCCGACACGAAGTACTGGGCGTATTACAAAGGGGCGGGCCAGGCGATTCCCTGCTTGGAAGACGGGACGACGGCCCCGATGGTGCATTTCATCGAGGCGTACCTGCAGAACCGGCGGATATCGAACGAGGATTGCAACTTCCTCTTCAATCACGAGTCGGAACGCAAGGCGGGCGACGCGAACGTGAACGGCGTGAACATGGCGGAGCAGAACATACGTTGCTCCAACGGCTTCCTGCACAGGATGTCGGAGGTGATGACGCCGCTCCCGAACCTCGCGAACCTGATCGCGGGGCTGGCGCGCGCGAAGAACTATTCGAGGATGCTCGACCGTTTTTCCGCGCCTTATTACGACGAGAGCCTGACGCGGGAGTACAACCGGCTCTACGGCACGAACTATGATTCCGTGTTCCAGAAGCGCTACTTCTCCGAACGTTCGCAGGGAGGCCGGCCGCTCACGCTGACACAGCACGAGGAGCCGGTGGAGGCGACGCTGAAGTTCGATCCCGGATGGAACGAGTTCTATTCGGAACTCAGCGCGAGCACGGCGCCGGAAGTGCTCTTGCAGCGCGACATGTCGGTGATGCTCGTGCCGACGGACGAGGCGATGACGGAGTATTGGGACAACGGCGGCGGAAGGGTGCTGAAAGACCGTTACGGGACGTGGGACAACGTGCCGATGGATGTCCTTGCGGAACTGCTGAACGTGAACATGCTGAATTCTTTCTCCAACTCGGTGCCTACGAAGTTCGGCACCGTGCTGAACGACGCGAACGACGAGCTGGGAATCAAGGAGGAGGATGTGGACAGCGTGTTCTTGGCATGCAACGGCGCGGTGTACCTGACGAACAAGGTGTTCAGTCCGGTCGCGTACATTTCCGTGTCGTTCCCCGCGCTGGTGAACGAGACGATGAGCATCATCAACTGGGCGATAAACCGCTTCGACTACAACGTGTACCTGAGATCGCAGAACTCCATCTATAGTTTCTTCATCCCGACGAACGACGGCCTGCTGGCGTATGTCGACCCCTGCTCGTTCGGGAAAAACGAGACGCAGATATACGAGTTCCATTACGACGAGAACGCGCAGACGGAAGACCAACGCGTGCGCGCGTACATATTTAATTATGACGTGGAGTCGGGGACGAAGCTCGATTCGATAGGCGAAGCCAATTTCAATCAAATCCGCGACCGCCTGACGGACATCTTGGAGACGCACATCGTGGTGGGCGACGTGGAAAGCGGCGAGAGGTATTACAAGACGAAAGACGGCGGGACGATACTGGTGGAGAACGCGGGGACGGCGAACATGACCGTGGCAGGAGGCTGGCAGATAGAGCACGGGAAGCGGCTGCGGGTGGCCCAGACGTACCAGGAGAACAACGGGCGCGCGTACGTATTGGACGGCCCGATGATACAGACCGCCCGGAAGTCGGTGCCGGACATCCTGGAAGAGCATGAGGAGTTTTCGGAGTTCTACGGACTGTTGAAGAACTCGTCCATCATGGCGAGCGTCATTACAGTCGGGAATTCCCAGGACGCTGACTGGTATGCCTGCCCCAGTCCGAGCATCACGTTGTTCAACACGTTCCACTACACCGTGTACGTGCCCACCAACGAATCCATCCGGGCCTTGTACGCCGCGGGCAAGCTGCCGACGTGGGAAGAGGTGGATGCCGAGGAAGACGAGGACGAGAAGGCGAAGATGACGGCGCGGATTGAGCAGTTCCTCAAATACCATATCCAGGACAATTCGCTGTTCATCGGGCAAGGCGACATCGTCCGGAGCGACTACGAGACTTCCGCCTACGAGATTGACGAGAGCAGCAACACCTTGTCTTACTACCGCCTCACGGTGGAAGGCGACGACGGCAGGCTGACCGTGACGGACAGGGCGGGGAACACGCGCCATGTGATGACCGACGGCGGGCTTTACAACCTCATGGCACGCGAGTACCAGTACAACAGCAGGACAGACGTGGCTTCCGCTTCCGAGATTTACACGACCTCTTACGCGGTGGTGCACCGGTTGGACGGGGTGTTGTCGTGGGAGACGGGAGAGTAGCCGGGAGTATGCGGCGAGACAAGTGTAACCAGTAAAATATGAGAAACGAATGAAAGCGTTGTATCGGCATATTATAATAGGTGGTCTGTCGGCCTTGCCGTTAGCGGGCTTCGGGCAGGCGGCAGGGACGATGATTAGCGGCACGGTGTCGGACGACATCGAACCGCTGATGATGGTGAACGTGGTGGAGATAGACGGCGCGAACCGTATCGTGGCCCACGGGGTGACGGACGTGAACGGGAACTTCTCTTTCCGCATCGTGAACCCGGGCGACCGTCTGAAGATTTCCTACGTGGGCTACGCCACGCAGGTCGTGCCCATAAACGGGACGCGCTACGACATCAAGATGAAGAGCAACCTGCAGCTGAAGGAAGTGGTGGTGCAGCAGAAGAAAGTGATACAGTCGAGCGGACTGGCGATACCGGAGCGCGAGGTGTCGGTGGCGCACCAGACGATTGACGCCAAGGAGTTCGAGGGCTTGAGCCTGACGAGCATCGACGAGGCGTTGCAGGGGCGCGTGGCGGGACTGGACATCGTGTTCAACTCGGGCGACCTCGGCTCGGGGACGACGATGCGCCTGCGCGGCGTGAGCTCCATAAACGGCAACACGCAGCCGCTGGTGGTGGTGGACGGGAACGTGTTCGAGAGCGACTACCTCTCGGGCTTCGACTTCGCCTCGGCGACGGAAGAGCAGTATTCGGAACTGCTGAACGTGAACCCCGACGACATCGCCAGCATCACGGTGCTCAAGGACGCGGCGGGGACGGCGATATACGGCTCTCAGGGCGCGAACGGCGTGATTGAAATCAAGACGAAGCGCGGTTCGCGCGGGAGGACGAAGGTGTCTTATTCATACGCGGCCACGATGACCTACCAGCCGAAGGGGATGCGGATGCTGACCGGCGACGAGTACACCATGCTGATGAAGGAGGCTTACTACAACCCGTCGCTGAGCGACGCGGCGGCGGACATCCCGGAGTTCAACTACGATCCTTCGTTCGCGGAGTACGAGAACTACAACGAGAACACGGATTGGGTGGAGGCTGTCCGCAAGACGGGCTGGCTGCAGAAGCATTACGTGACGCTGTCGGGCGGAGGAGAGAAGGCGGCGTTCCGCATCTCGGCGGGTTACGACCGGCAGACGGGCACGGTAATCGCGCAGAAGCTGGACCGCTTCACGACGCGCGTGGCTCTGGACTATTTCGTGAGCGACCGCATCAAGATAGTGACGGACTTCAACCTGACTTACCAGGACAACGAGAGGAACTACAGCGACCTGCTGAACATCGCGTACCGCAAGATGCCGAACATGTCGATATACGAGCAGGACGCGCACGGGGTGAACACGTCGGCGTACTACCACATGCTGCCGACGGCTTCGGCGACCTTCCGCCAGGGGGGCGACCAGTTCAGCTTAGTGAACCCGGTGGCTCTGGCCTACGAGGCGACGAACGAGGAGTCGTCGTACAGGATGCAGCCGGAGTTCCAGCTGCATTACAACCTGCTGGGCTTGGACGAGAGCAAGACACAGCTGAAATACGAGGGCAAGGTGCTGTTCAACATCGAGAACAGGTACACGGACCAGTTCTACCCGTCGAGTCTGGTGACGGCGGGATGGACGGACGGGAGCAACAACAAGGCGTCGTCGGAGGCCTACAAGGGGCGCGCGATCACGACGACGCACCGGCTGACGTTCGTGCCGCACTTCATGAACGAAGACCATTCCTTCATGGCGATGGCGCAGTTCCAGCTGACGGACGGCAGCTCGAAGCGGCAGTCGAACGCCGTGTACAACCTCCCGACGGGAGATATCCAGTCGCCGACGGCCGACGGGCTGATTTCGGAGATGTCGACGGGCGCGGGACAGTGGAGGAGCGTCTACCTGACCTTCTCGGCGCATTACGCCTTCAAGGGCCGCTACGTGGCGGACTTCTCCTTGCGACGTGACGGGACGACGAAGTTCGGGGACAAGAAGCGTTGGGGGAACTTCCCCGCGCTGTCGTTCCGCTGGAACGTGTCGGACGAGCCGTGGATGAAGGGCACCGGGAAGTGGCTGTCGATGCTCTCGGTGCGTCCCGGATGGGGGCGCGTGGGCAGCCAGCCCACCGACGAGTACCTCTTCTTCTCGAAATACTCGGCGGGGGATTCCTACGGGGGCGAGAGCTCCATCTACCCGAGCAACGTGCGGCTGAGCAACCTGCAGTGGGAGGAGAAGGAGACGTGGAACGTGGGCTTCGACCTCGGACTGTGGGACAACATGGTGACGGCGGACTTCAACATCTACACGCAGACGACGTCGAAGCTGCTGATGCAGGGCGTGCGCCTGCCGTCGTCGTCGGGCTTTTCGTCGCTCTCCTGGACGAACGTGGGCAAGATGCGCAACAACGGCTGGGAGTTCAACCTGAACGGGAACGACGTGGTGAAGGCAGGGAAGTTCAGGATGGGCTTCAACGTGACGTTCGCCAACAACAAGAACGAAATCACGGAGATGGACGCGACGGCGCTGTCGAACCTGAACAAGGACTTCAACGACAGCAACGGCTCGTACCTGACGCGGATACAGCTGAACAACCCGTTCGGGGCGATTTACGGCTTCCGCTACAAGGGTGTCTACCAGTACACCCACTATTCGGAGACGGAGGTGCCGGGCGTGAGCGGCCCGAACGCGCCGGTGGCGCGGGACGAGAACGGGGAGGTAATCCGCGACAAGGCGGGCTTCACGGTGCCGATGGTGTTCGGCTACGACAAGACGATGAACGAGGGACTGTACGAGTTCCAGGGCGGGGACGCGATATACGAGGACATCAACCACGACGGGAACATCAACGAGCTGGACATGGTGTACTTGGGCTCCTCGTTGCCGAAGGTAACCGGCGGCTGGGGACTGAAGTTCTCCTACGGGCGGCTGACGCTCAACGCGCAGTTCAACTTCCGCGTGGGGAACAAGGTCATCAACGCGGCGCGGATGGACGCGGAGTCGATGTACAACAACAACAATCAGGCGGCGTCGGTGAACTGGAGGTGGCGCATCGAAGGCCAGCAGGCGGAACTGCCGCGCGCGCTCTACAACACGGGCTTCAACTGGCTGGGGAGCGACCGCTTCGTGGAAGATGCCTCGTTCATGCGGCTCAACTACCTGTCGTTAGGCTATTCGCTGAGCCCGAAGCTGTTGAAGCATTTCGGGGTGGAATCGCTGAGCATCAACCTGAACGCGAGCAACCTGTTCTGCCTGACGAGCTATTCGGGGGCGGATCCGGAAGTGGGCTACGGAGGCCTGAGCGTGGCGACGGACGGAGCCAAGACACCGCGGTCGCGCCAGTTCACGGCACGTGTGCAGATAGGTTTCTAACTAACAAGGATAAAGGCTAAGGTCATGAACAATATGAACAAGAGAGCGGCGGGGCTGGCGGCGCGTGCGTGCGTGCTGGCGGCGTCGGCGTGGGTGACGGCGGGATGCGACGACTTCCTGAGCATCGTCCCGCTCAACGACGTGGTCCTGGAGAACTACTGGACGGAGGAGGCCGACGTGAGGAGCGTGGTAAATTCCTGCTACGCGCAGTTGGAGTCGGGGGACTGCCTGAAACGGATGCTGGTGTGGGGCGAGCTGCGTTCCGACAACCTGACGACGGGGACGGGAGCGCCTTTGGACGTGCAGCGCATCACGGACGAGAACATTCTGGAAACGAACGGATATGCGAAGTGGGATGCCTTCTACCAGTGCATCAACCGCTGCAACACGGTGATACACTACGCGCCGGAGGTGCAGGAGAAAGACCCCAACTACACGGAGGCGGAGATGAAGGCGAACATCGCGGAGGTGACGGCGATACGCAGCCTGTGCTACTTCTACCTGATACGCGCCTTCAGGGACGTGCCTTACGTGACCGAGCCGTCGATTGACGACGCGCAGACGTACCGGGTGCCGGCGGACAAATTCGATGTCGTCCTGGCACGCATCATCGCGGATCTGGAGGCGGTGAAGGAAGACGCGGTGCGTTCTTACGGGGAGTACGACGACGACAACGTGAACCGGGTGACGCGGTACGCCATCTACGCCATGCTGGCGGACATGTACCTGTGGCAGGGCGACTACGCTCGTTGCGTCGAGTATTGCGACCGGATTATCAAGTTCAAGAAGGAGCAGTACGAGGACATGCTGCGCGAGGACGCGTCCTTCGTGAGGAACGTGGAGCTGTACGGCTCGTTCCCGCTGATATCGGAGGCGCCGCGCGATGCGTCCTACGCGGGGACGGCGTTCACGGAAATCTTCGGCAAGGGGAACTCCTTCGAGAGCATCTTCGAGCTGGACTTCGTGGATGGGGAGACGACGCGCGAGAACCAGCTGACGAGGGACTTCTACGGGACGTACAACGGCTCGGGAGTGGGCCAGATCGCCGCGTGCCCGTACCTGAACGCGCAAGTGGCGGACGGGACGAACAAGTACTTCGGCAAGACGGACTGCCGGGTGTACGAGAACATGCATGGCGAGTCCACGGTGACCATCCGCAAGTACGTGAAGAGCGCGGCGGAGTTCCGGACGAGCACGGTGACGGGGCAGGCGCCCGAAGTGAATTTCTCGGACCGCAGCGCCAACGTGGGGAACTGGATCCTGTACCGTCTCACCGACGTGATGCTGATGAAGGCGGAGGCGGAAGTGGAACTGGCGGGGAACGTGGGAGAGGGCTCGAGCCTGACAACCGCGCAGGATTCCTGTTACCGGGTGGCCTTCTCGTGCGTGTCGGCGGTGTGGAAGCGCGCGAACAACAAGCGGACGGCGACGGACACGCTGAGCTTCGACGATTACGGGACATCGCGCATGAGCATGCAGGACCTCGTGCTGGACGAGCGCCAGCGGGAGCTGATGTTCGAGGGCAAGCGATGGTTCGACCTGGTGCGACTGTGCCGGCGGGAAGGTTCCAACACCCGCATGCTGGACAAGATAACACAGAAGTTCAGCGAGAACACGGCGGCGTTGCGCATACGGCTCGCCGCGCCGGACGCCCTTTACTACCCCTACCACGAGGACGAGCTGAAGGCCAATCCTTACCTGGTGCAGAATCAGGCATACGAGAATGACAACATAAACACGACCGAATAGGCGGCGCGGGCCGCGCGCGGGGCGGGACAGGAGTCCGGGCCTCGCGGGGGCGCGGCCCGCACGCGGACGGAGACGAAATCAGATGAAATCAACAGGCGACATGAAGAGGAGATTTAAGACATTGACGCGGCCGGTGCTGGCACTTTCGGCTTTGGCGGCATTCGCGGGGTCTTGTTCCGACGAGCCTCTCGCGGAGAACTACTACACGTTCACGGGGGAGATGGTGACCGACTACCTGGACAACCGGGCGGAGGAGTTCAGCGACTTCATCGCCATCCTGCACCGTTCGGGCATGTACGGCATGATGGCGGCCTACGGGAGCTACACCTGCTTGGCGCCCAACAACAAGGCGGTGGAACTGTACCTGCGGGAGCGCGGGCTGGGGAGCGTGGACGAGCTCACGAAGGAAGACTGCGACACGCTGTCGTGGAACCACATCATCGACCACGCGTATTTCACGACGGACCTGATAGACGGGAACATCCCGACGGCCAACATGAACGACCGCTACCTGACGTTCTCGTGCGATTCGGACGCGGAGAACAACAACAACGCGGTGTATTACATCAACAAGGCGGCGCGCCTGGTGGTGCGCGACGACTCGGTGGAGAACGGGGTGGTGCACACCGTGGACCGCGTGATAGTGCCGCAGTCGTTCCTGCTCCCGGACTTGCTGGAGGAAGATTCGGCGTGCACCATCTTCAACGAGGCGTTGGTGCTGACGGGGATGTGCGATTCGCTGAAGGAGTACATCGACCCCACTTATTCGTGCGGGGAGGATTCGGTGAACCAGGACATATACATCTCCACGGGCGGGAGCACCTATCCCATGCGCTACGTGGGGACGCGGATGAAGCGTTTCAGCGCTTTCGTGGAGACGGACGAAGTCTATGCGGCCCACGGCATCGAAAATCTGGACGACCTGAAAGCCCACGCCAAGGAAGTGTACGACCGGATGTATCCGGAGGACGCGGGGCAGTACGACGAGGACTGGACGGACAGGAGGAACCCTCTGAACCGCTTCATCTCGTACCACCTGTTGCCTTATTACGGGGCGTATAACGACTGGACGGTGTCGGGCGACATCAAGACGGTGTGCGCCAAGACAGACCTGATAGACTGCACGGACTGGTATTCCACGATGCTTCAGGGGACAATCATGAAGATGAGTTCGCCCTCGGAAGGGCTTTTCATCAACCGCAAGGGCGTGGGGGCGTCTTACACGGTGCGGGGAACCAAGGTGTTCTCGCCGTCGGAGATAGGGGAGATAGACCAGCAGGCACTGAACGGCATCTACCACTACATCGACGGCGTGCTGGACTACGACGAGACGACGCGCGACGTGGTGTTCAACGACCGCATCCGCGTGATGGCCGCCACGCTCTCCCCGGAGTTCATGAACTGCGGCGCGCGCGGGAACACGGATCGCGCCACGGGATTCAAGGTGGTGGAAGGATGGGACTTCCACGGCAAGGTGCCGAGCATGACCCTCCGCAAGCGCGACGTGTGGATGGTGACTTACGCGGACTGCATCGACATGGTGGGGCAGTTCGACGTGACGTTCAAGCTTTTGCCGGTGCCGAAGGAAGGCACTTACGAGGTGCGGTTCGCTTACGGCGCGGGAGCCATGCGCGGCAAGGTGCAGGTGTTCTTCGGGACGGATCCGGAGGCGTTGCTGCCCATGGGCCTGCCCATCGACTTCACGATATGGCCCACCGACCCGCTGATAGGATGGGTGGCGGACACGGAGGACGAGGAGAGCAACCGCGCCATCGACAAGGCGATGCACAACCGCGGGTACATGAAGGACATGGACTCGTGGGCGCAGGGCGGAACCAACATACTGAGGGAAGCGTCCGGGAAGGTGCGCAAGATACTGACCACGGAGAACATGAGCCCGAAGGAGGACTATTACGTGCGGATAAAGCTGGTGATTGACAACCCGGAGGCGGAACTGCCCATCAGCTACTTCGAGATAGTGCCGAAGAGCATCTACGCGGGCGTGGTGGCGGAGGACACTCACTGAGGCGTGCACGCGGGTAACTAAGGAGAGACAAAAAGCAAGGTTATGGAAACGACAGGCAAGATAAGGATGGCGGCCGCGGCGGCGCTGGCTTTCGCGGCGGCGGCATGCACGGACACGTGGGACGAGCATTACGACAACGAGAACAGCGTGGTGCCCGAGAAGTCCCTCCTGCAGCTGATTGAGGAGAAGGACGACCTGGGGGACTTCCTCAAGGTGCTCCGCGCCACGCACGTGTTCAACAACAGCAAGCCCACGGGGGTGACGTATGCCGACCTGCTCGGCGCGGACCAGACGCTGACCGTGTGGGCACCCAAGGACGGGAGCTTCAACGCGGATTCCCTCCTGGCGGACTGCGAGACGGTGTCGGGTGACTCCATGTGCGGGCAGCATTTCGTGGAGAACCACGTGGCGCGCTACGTGACGAACAGCACGGACGAGCGTCCGGTGCTCATGCTGAACGGGAAGTACCTCGAAGCCGCGCGCGGCGCGATGCAGGGCGTGGGGTACGAGGCGGGCCGCACGGACGAGGCGGCGCGGAACGGCGTCCTGCACGTGCTTCCGGACGGGTTGCCTTACCTGTACAACGTGTACGAGGCCTTGACCACCCTGCCGGAGTATTCCGGGGCGGGAGCCGTCTTCAAGCGTTACGAGAAGCTGGAGCTGGACGAGAACGCGAGCATCCAGAGCGGCATCGTGGACGGGAACATCGTCTATTCCGACTCGGTGATGAGGCGGACGAACATCCTCTTCAACATGTTCGACCGCATCAACGAGGAGGACAGCAGCTTCATCATGCTGGTGCCGGACAACCGCGTGTGGGAGAAGGTGTACGCCGAGGCACTGTCTTATTTCAACTACGGGAGCGTGAACCAGGCCGACTCGCTCCGGAACCTGTACGCCAACCAGGCACTCATCCGCGACTTGCTCTACAACCGCAACGTGGGATGCCGCCACATGGCGGATTCGGTGTACTCCGTGGCGTACAACCGGTTCGACGACGAGAGGCGGCACGTGTACGACAAGCCCCTGTCGGACGGCGGCATATTCTCGCCGGCCTACGTGCGCGACACGATGGCTTGCAGCAACGGGGCGGTCTACAACCTGCACGAGTGGCCTTTCGAGCCGGAGGACATCTATTTCTATCCCGTGAAGACGGAGGCGGAATACGAGGCGATGATGACGGACTACAAGGATTGCACGTATTCCCCGCGTTTCTCGACCGCCGACAGCGTGTCGGAGGGCTACCTCGTGATTACGTCGCGCGGGAACTCGAACTGGACGGTGGAGTTCCGCGTGCCCGACGTGCTGTCGGGGCGGTACGACGTGTGCGCCGTGGTGCTGCCGCGCACGGTGTACAACGCGAGCGACCGCAATTTCCGCCCGTGCAAGTTCAAGGGGACTATCAACTACGAGACGGAGGACGGAGTGCGGCAGACGGAGGAGCTCACGAGTAAGGCGGTGTCGAACGACCCGTACCGGGTGGACACCGTGACAATCGGCACGTTCACCGTGCCCGTGTGCAGCTACGGCCAGCCGGACGCGAAGGTCAGCCTGACCTTGGAGTGCGACATCAGCCGCTCGGAGGCGGGGCGTTACAACCGCGAGATGTACCTTGATTGCTTGTATTTCAAACCCAACAGAGAAAAAGAAGATGAATAAGGCCATGAGGAGACATATATTATCGGCATTGTGCATGGCGGTCGCCGCGGCCGCGCCGGCGGCGGCCCAGGAGGCGGCGCGCGACAGCGTGCAGGCCGGGGCGCGCGACAGCGTGAGGGCGG
>CAYXQT010000001.1:39522-48163 GCA_964466445.1 uncultured Paraprevotella sp.
GGCGGACGTGGAGATGCGCGAGATCAAGGGCAGGGTGTACGACAGCTCGACGGGCGAGCCGGCGGCGGGCGTGGGCGTCTCGGCGTTCAACGACGCGCGTTATGCGGCGATGACCGACGAGAACGGCGACTACGCGATTTCCGTGCCGGCATACGTCACCTCGCTGTGGATGCGGGGCGACGGGTACAACGCAATCCAAGTCCCGGTGGGCGCGGGAGACGGCCCGGTGGACGCGCGCATCTTCAGCGATGCCTTCGCGCCCGTCTATTCGCCGCAGGGCTCCTCCACGAGCGGGAGGACGGCGGCGGTGGGCTACTACACGAACGACGTGAGCGTGGACGGGCAGATACAGTCGAAGATGGGAGGCGACGTGCACGCCGTCACGCGGAGCGGAGTACCCGGCGTGGGCGTGGCGATGTTCATGAACGGCCTGAACTCCCTCAACGCCAACGCGCAGCCCTTGGTGGTCATCGACGGGGTGGTGACGAACCTGCGGCTGTCGTCGAAGTCCGTCCATGACGGCTTCTTCAACAACCTCCTCTCGAACATCATGGTGGAGGACATCGAGAAGATAAGCGTCATGAAGAACGGGACGGCGATATACGGCGCGAAGGGCGCGAACGGCGTGCTGCTCATCGAGACGAAGCGCAACAAGAGCATGGCCACGAAGATAGACGTGTCGGTAGGAGGCAGCTACGAGCTGCTGCCCAAGTCGATGGACATGATGGACGGGGAGCAGTACCGCATCTACGCCTCCGAGCTGATAGGGACGACGGGGACGAAGAACAACAGCTTCAAGTTCCTCCAGACCGACCCCCACTATTACTATTACAACCAGTACCACAACAACACGGACTGGCAGAAGCAGGTCTACGACGAGGCGTTCACCCAGAACTACAGCATCAACGTGCAGGGCGGCGACGAGATAGCGAACTACAACCTCTCGGTGGGATACGCGGCGGCGGACGCCACGCTGAAGAACAATTCGTTCTCACGCTTCAACCTGCGCCTGAACACGGACATCGTGCTGGCGGAGAACGTGGACGTGCGTTTCGACGCGTCCTACAGCGACGTGACGCGCGACATGCGCGACGACGGCGCGCCCGCCACCTTGGAGGACGGCCTCGTGTCCGCGCCGGGCTTCCTGAGCCTGATCAAGTCGCCCTTCCTGAGCCCCTACGCCTTCGACATCAACGGCAACGTGTCCTCCTACCTCGCGGCGGCGGACGACTACCTTTCCGACGTGCTGACGACGAAGCCTTACCTGAACTCGCTCTCCAACCCGCTCTTCATCCTTGAGAACGGCGACGGGGACAACAAGAACTATTTCGGCAACCGCTTCATCACGTTGGCGGTGACGCCGAAGTGGGAAATCAACCGCAACTGGACCCTCGCGGAGCACTTCGCCTTCCAGCTCCTGAACACGGACGAGAACGCCTACCTCCCGGTGAACGGCACGCCGGGCTTCGACGTGGACGGGGTGGGGGAGAACCTGCAGAACCGCGTCTCGGCACTGGCGGCGCGCGAGACCGTCATCATGAGCGATACCTATTTCAACTACTCCCTCCGGCGGAACGCACACCTGTTCGGGCTGCGCGGCGGACTGCTCTACCAGCGCACGAACTACAAGTGGAACTCGCAGGTGGGCTACAACAGCGGGAACGACAAGACCCCGAACATGTCGAACGGCCTCTCGTACAAGTCCACCGACGGGCATGAGGAGGAAGTGGTGGACATGAACTATTACCTCTCCGCGGACTACAACTGGCGGGAGCGCTACTACGTCTCGGCGGCATTGAGCATGGCGGGAAGCTCCAAGTTCGGAAAGGACGCCGCGGACGGCGTGAAGATAGGCAACTACGCCTGGGGCTTCTTCCCCTCCGCCGAGGCGGCGTGGGTGGTCACCAACGAATCGTGGATGCCACGCACGCGCTGGCTGAACTACCTGCGCCTCAACGTGGGCTTCGACCTCGTGGGCAACGACGACATCGACGCGCAGGCCTCGCGCACCTACTTCGTGGCGCACAAGATGTGGACGCAGTCGACGGGACTGTCGATGGGCAACATCGGCAACACGCGCCTGCAATGGGAGACGACGGCGCGCTGGACGGCAGGCTTCGACCTGGCGGCGTTGGACAACCGACTGATCGCGGACTTCAACTTCTTCCACGGCGTGACCTCCGACCTCCTGAGCTTGGGCGTGCTCTCTTACGTGAGCGGACTCAAGACGAACTGGCAGAACGGAGGCAAGATGAAGAACCGGGGCTTCGACGCGAGCCTCACCGCGCGGATAGTGGACACGAAGGACTGGAAGTGGAGCGCGGGGGCGAGCGTGGGACGCTACAAGAACGAGCTGACCCGACTGCCCAACGGCTCTTTCATCACGGAAGTCTACGGCGGAAACGTCCTCTCGCGCGAAGGGACGGCGGCGGGTGTCTTCTACGGCTACGCCACCGACGGCGTCTTCGCCACCACCAAGGAGGCGGAGGAGGCGGCCTTGTTCCAGAGGGACGAGACGGGCGCGGCGACTTACTTCCGCGCGGGAGACGTGAAGTTCGTGGACACGGACGGCAACCATGAGATAAACGAGAAGGACATGCGCGTCATCGGAGACCCCAACCCCGACCTCTACGGCAACATCTTCACCAACGCACGCTGGAAGAGGCTCTCCTTGGACGTGGCGTTCAACTACTCGGTGGGGGGCGACGTGTACAACTACCAGCGCCGGCTCTTGGAAAGCGGCTCGCGCTTCCACAACCAGACGACGGCGATGCTCTCGCGCTGGACGCACGAGGGGCAGGTGACGGACATGCCGCGGACGTACTACCTGGACGCGCCGGGCAACAGCCGCTTCTCCGACCGATGGATCGAGGACGGCTCCTACCTGCGCCTCAAGAACGTGACGCTGAGCTACCGCATACCGATACACACGACGTACCTCCAGGGCATCACCCTGTGGGGAGCGGCGGACAACCTGTTCACGGTGACGAAGTACCTCGGCGCCGACCCCGAATTCAGCGTGGGGAACGGCGTCCTCTCGCAGGGCATCGACCGGGGACTGCTCGCCGGGGGGCGCACGTTCTCGCTGGGCGTGAAGATTAACTTGTAACACATTGGACACAGTACGAAGATGATGGAGAAGAAGACATCATGGGGCAGGGGACTGGGCGTCTCCTTGCTCCTGTGCGGGGGGCTCGCCTCGTCGTGCGTCGACACCGATTCCGCGTTAGTGGACTTCGGGCGCGGGCTGGACTCGCCCAACGACACGGTCTACTCGCTGTTGGGCATCATGAACAAGGTGCAGGCCGTGGCGGACAGGACGGTGATCCTGGGCGAGCTGAGGGGCGACCTCACCGCGGTGACGGAGGCGGCGGAGACAGACCTCAAGGAGCTGGCGTCGTTCGAGGCCGGCCCGGACAACCGCTACAACGCCCCCGAAGACTATTACGCAATCATCCAGAACTGCAACTACTTCGTGGCGAACGCCGACACGAGCCTGTCGCTCAGGGGCGAGAAGGTGTTCATCCGCGAATACGCGGCGGTGAAGGCCTTCCGGGCGTGGGCCTACCTGCAGCTCGCCACCTACTACGGCAAGGTGCCCTTCTACACGCGGCCCCTGATGACGGAGGAGGAAGCCGACCCCGGCAAGCTGCCGTGGTACGACGTGAAGCAAATCTGCGACTACTTCATCGCCGACCTGGCGCCTTTCGTCGAAACGGACTACCCGCTGGGCAACGCCGCAGACCTGTCGCAACGCTTCATACCCGTGCGCGTCCTCCTGGGCGACCTCTGCCTCTGGGCGGGGCGGTACCGCGAGGCGGCGGAGTATTACCACGCCTACCTCACGCACCCCGACGAGCCACGCCACCCGGAGGCGGTGATGGAAGCCTCGTGGGGCGGCGCGAACCCCGAATTCGAGATCTCCTCGGCGAGCGGGCCGACGAACCCCTTGGCGTACATCTACATGGCGGATGAGGAGTACAACGGCTTGGTGAGCTACCTGAACGACGTGTTCGAGTCCACGGAAGACAACCGCTATTACTTCCAGGCGACCAGCTCGATAGCGATGGCGGAACTCTCCGCCGCGCAGAAGTACGTGAAAGTCTACAACGACCCGACGACGAACCTCCCGGACACGGTCTACGGCCCCGAAGACCCCGACTTCTACCCGCAAGGGACGTTGAAGGGCGACCTGAGGCTGTGGGCGAAGGTGAAGACCTCGAAGTCCACGGGGGAGGACGGGTTCGCGGAAGACAACCAGAACCTGGCCATGATGGACGACAACCTGACGCGCGTGCCGTTCTACCGCCTCTCGACGGTATACCTCCGACTGGCGGAGGCGTACAACCGCGCGGGGCTGCCCGAATCGGCGTTCGCCGTGCTGAAGTACGGCCTTAGCGAGCTGACGGCGGAACGGTACGTGAGCGGGGCGGAGCGGGCCCGGGCCGGAAGCCTTCTCATCTGGAACCGGAACAACTTCATCACGCGCGGGATGCAAGGCACCGTGAACACCAAGGGCATACACTCCTACGGATGCGGGGAGACGTGGGCGGACAACCTCTACGCCATACCCGCGCTCGCCACGAGGGAAGACTCCGTGCTCTACGTGGAAGACCTGATCTGCGACGAGATGGCCCTGGAGCAGGGCTTCGAGGGATGCCGCTTCGGCGACCTGCAACGCATCGCGCTCCGGCGCGACGACACCGACTTCCTGGCCCGGAGAGTGGCGGCGCGCGGAGGAAAGCAGAACTTCGACGAGGAGCTGTACGGGCGCCTCTCGGACAGGAACAACTGGTACCTGCCCTTGGAATGAGGGCGCGTCCCGACGCCCTTCCCGCACGGGAGGGCGCCGCGCCGCCGGGAACGCGCGGCGGGGCGCGCGGGGCAGGAGGACTGGGGACATATACATATATATAATATGAGAGAGTGCATAACAAAAAGTATGGTTTAATCATTAAAAAAAATGTTTATGAAGAAGAAGAACTTTTTGATGTTGCTCGGCTTGGCAGGGCTCGGACTGACGGCCCGCGCGCAAGTGGCGACATTGGGCTTCGAGGACGGTGACAAGCAGTATCACCATCCGGACTCCGCGGCTTTCGCGGGCTTCTACGGCGACCACATCAACCTCCAGCCCGGAGACGTGTGGAACGAGAAGTGCGAGGAGGCGCATACGGGAAAGTACGCGCTCGATGCGGACAACTCCCAGAGCACGGAGCGGGGACAGACATGGTTCCGCGGACTGAAGCTGCGCGGACTGGAAGTGGCGGAAGGCAAGTCCTACCGCGTCTCTTTCTGGGTCAAGGCCGACAAGACCTTCACCTCGGGGGAGGAGACCCTGAACACGGCCATCAAGTCCACGCTCTCCATCGGGCGCGAGAACTTGGAAGCGCCCTTGGTGTCGCAGAGCGGCGCGGAGTACTATTACAACTGGACCGACGGCATCATGACGGGCGACTGGCGGAGGCTGTCCTTCGTGGCGTTCAACAGCGGGAAGGCCGTTCAGGACAAGTACTTCGACAAGTACGACGACAACATCAAGGACGTGGTCCCGGACCCGAGCGACTCGACGAAGGTGGACACCATCTGGTGGAAAGGAGACGACACGTCGTTCCCTGAAACGTACTTCCTGACAATCAACATGTACAACCCCGTGCGCTACCTCCTCGACGACATCACGATAGAGGAAGCCACGATGGCGGGCTGCACGTACAACTACAACGCGATACGGGTGGACTTCGGCTATCCCACCAACGTCGCCGAGCTGGCTTCCGCGAGCACGGATCCCCTCGGCACGTACCTGCTCCCCGCGTCGTGCGTGAAAGTGACGAACGGGGGCGAGGATGTGCCGGTGGCTTCCGTGGAACTCAAGCAGGACGGCTACATGTACGTCTTCTTGGAGGATGATGTGGAGGATCCCTCCGGCATTCTGGTGAGCTTCACGCCGGGCGACGACTGCCCCGTGGTGTACAACACCGACCGCCGTCCGAGCATGGACGTGGAGAGCGAGATGAAGGTGCTGGGCTTCACGGACGAGAAAATCTACCTTGACGAGGACATCGACGAGATGTCGTACACGCAGGACGCACCGACCTTCCTCTCTTCCGTGCCCGAAGACCACAGCTTCGAGCTTGTCGCCGCGGACCTGAAAGAGGTGCGCCTGACTTACGACCGCCCCGTGGGCGTGGATATCGCCTCGACGATGCTGACGAAGGACGGCGAGCAGGTGTCGACCCCTCTGCCGACGGTGGCGCCGGACGACCCGAACACCGTCGTGGTGACGTTCGAGCAGACCTTGGCGGACGGCGAGTACCGTCTGGAAGTGGCGAGCGTGACCAACAAGGAGAGCGGTGTCCCCGTCGTGGAGTCGCAGACGGTCAACTTCTCGATAGGGCCTGACGAGAGCGTCGGGGGGATAGAGACGATTTATTCCTCGGACAGCGTCTTCGCGAACACGAATGGTGGGGCGTTTCCGTTAGGGTGGTTGTCGTTCGACCAGGCTACGGGGATTCACCAGTACGGCAAGAATTCCGACGGTTCGGACTGGAACTACGACTATGGCGGAACGATAAACGACGAGCCGGGCAAGGGCAACGGCGGGCCGCGCATGAAGGTCGGTTACAGCGGCGACTTCAACGGCGGTGCATTGTACTGGCGTGCGACGGACGGCGTTGAAGGAAGGGCTACGTTCGGCGAGCAGGTGAAAGACCATGTGAATGCGGACGGCACGGTCAAGGAAGACCTGGATCCGAAAGTGGCTCTTTACCTTACTCCGCGCAAATATCAGGTTTCGTTCCGCATGGCGGCATGGAAGGCGTTCGAGGACGGTTCTTTCCCGAAATACGACTTCTCGCTCATGAAGATAGACCTGTCCAACCCGAGCGCGGAGAGCGAGCCGGTGGCTCAGTTCAACGGCGTGGAAGCCAAGCCGAACGTGAACGGCGCGGACAACATACGGGTGGACGGAGCGACGCTTTCGGTCACCGACTTCACGGTGGAGGAGGAAGGCTATTACTACATGAAGTTCTCGTGCGTGAGCCACGGGGGCTATGAGGAGTTCCTCCTCGGAGCGGTGGATTTGGTGACGAAGCCTTCCGACGCGGCATATTACAAGGCGCAGCTGGCTGAAGCGTTGACGGCGGCCACCGCCGTGCTGGAGGATTCCGTGGCGGACGCGGCTTACGACGGCGAGACGAAGACGAAGTTGGCGGCCGCCGTGAAGAGGGCGAAGGAGGAGCATTTCACCTCTCCTTCCGCCATAGCGGAAATCAAGGCGGAGCTGGAGGCACTTTCGGCGGCGATGCTGTCGCGGAAGGCGAACATCGACCAGTACGGACTGTTCCTCCAGACGCTCAAGGACAACATGGCCGGCATAGAGGCAGGCACGAAGTACACGCTGACCGACGAATACAAGGAAGGCGAGGAGATGATAGGGAAGTACGACGGCGTGTCCTCTTCCTCGCTGCCGGACGACGAGCTGGCGAGCGCGGTGAAGGAGCTTGACCTCGCCGCAGGCAAGGCGGGCAACATCAAGGGCATGGTGGACGCCCTGGCTTACCGGCTGACGAAGTCGGCGGAGACGGCGCGGACAATCGGCACGGCCTTGGAGAGCGCGGTTACGGCGGCCGAACAGGCGGTGACGGACGACGACGACGTGGCCGAAGGGCTGAACCGCGAGAACAAGCTGACGCTGTACAAGAGCTTCTCGGAGAAGGCGGAGATAGCCGACGACTGGAAGACGGAAGCGTACAGCGAGACGGAAGCGGACTCGACGGAGGAAGGCGGCTTCAAGCTGCTGACGTCGGGACTGGAGGTGACGGGCTTCGTGAAGAACCCGCAATTCTACACCTACGCCACCTCGACGGAGAATCTGAACCCGGAGATTACCCCGGGATGGGAACTGACGGAGGGCTCGAGCCCGGCGCACATGTGGCAGAACTTCCTCGCGGAGGAGAAGTGCCCCGTGAAGAACTCGGTGGTGAACGCGTACCGCGGACACTACACGATGCGTCAGGAAGTGAGCGGCCTGCCGGTGGGCGTGTACGACGTGCACATGCGGACGCGGACGGCCGTGGGCATGAACGCGGGCTTGAGCGGCGACAGCATCCCCGACCTGTACATGTGGGTTTCGACGGCGGAAGGCGACACCCTGCGTGCGGCCTACCCGGGCGGCGGGACGAACTACGACCCGTCGAAGGGCGGCTTCCCGACGATAATCAAGGGCGTGACGGTCGAGGAAGGCACCGTGCTGAGCATCGGCGTAAGGGAGAACTGCACTTCGGGCGGCACGCTGAACGGCGACGGCACGCCCCAGGGCTCGTGGGACACGAACACGTATGCTGACGACGTGCGCCTGTTCCTGGTGGCTCCCCTTGCGGGCTTCGACTACGGCAAGGCGTACACCGACGGCGTGGAGGCCGTGAAGGCGGCCGAGGTGCTGTCGCGCGAGTACTACACGCCGGGCGGCGTGAGGCTGTCCGCTCCCGCGAAGGGCGTGAACATCGTGAAGTCGCACCGCGCGGACGGGACGACCGAGGTGAAGAAGATCGTGGTGAAGTGAGAACCTGACACCCGCCCTCGCGGCGGCGTCGGGACTGGTTTCCTCATGCGGGAGGCCTGCCGTGAAGGCAGGCCTCCCCTTTTT
>CAYXQT010000002.1:0-11821 GCA_964466445.1 uncultured Paraprevotella sp.
AAGCCTCATGAACGGCAAGGGAGGGGAGAGACGGAAGTCCGCCCCTCCCTTTTTTTCGTCTTTCTTGCGTTTGGATTGGGAAAGTTGTCTTATCTTTGCCTTTGGTAAAAACATCGTTAGAAAAGAAAGTCATGAAGAAGTTTTTATGTTCGGCGGGTACCGCCCTGTTGCTGTGCGCCGTGTCGCCCGCCAATCCGGTGTGGCCGGAGCCGTTCCGCGTGAGCCAGCCCGACGGTACGACGCTGACGTTAGTGCCGCACGGCGACGAACGGTTTTCGTGGTTCGAGACGACGGACGGCTACCGCGTCGTGCCGTCGGAGGGGGGAGGCTACGTCTACGACGCGCCCGCGTCCGTCCCTATATATAATAAGGTATATAGGGAAACGGCGGATGTCCGCGCCGCGTGTCCCGACATGCCGGGGCACGCCGGTGCCCTGTCGTCCCTGCGCTTCGTCCCGGCGCACGATGCCGCCGACCGCGGGGCGACGGAACGGGAGTTCCTCGAAAACCTGCCGCGGGCGACCGACGCCGCCCCCGCGACGCGGACGACGCCACACAAGCGCATCGGGGAGATGAAGACGCACGAGGGCTCGCCCTTCGTCCCCGTCATCCTGGTGCAGTTCGCCGACACGCGGTTCACGGAGGCCGACCCCAAGGCCGCCTACGAGGAACGCCTGTGCCGTCCCGCCACGGTTGAGGAGGTGGAGGCCGGGAAAGGTTCCGCCTACCAGTACTTCGCCGACCAGAGCGCGGGCCGCTTCACGCCGCAGTTCGTCGTCACGGGTCCCGTGACGCTGGACGGAGACCATGCCGCCTACGGGGCTGACACCGACGGGATGCGGGACGCGGGCGCGGCGCGGATGATAGCGGAGGCGGTGGAGAAGGCCGGGGCATCGGGCGCGGTGGACGACTGGTCGGTGTTCGACAACGACGCGGACGGCGTGGCGGACGCGGTGTACGTCGTCTACGCCGGCGAGGGACAGCACGCCCTGCCGTGGGAGACGGACTTGGTGTGGCCGCACTCCTCGCGGATAGAGGAAAGCAACGGGACGGCACAGCCGGAACTCGACGGCGTGCGCTTCAACTCCTACTCGTGCAGCAGCGAACTGACACGCGGGGAGGTGGAGGGCTTCGGCACGTTCTGCCACGAGTTCAGCCACCAGCTCGGACTGCCCGACTTCTACCGCACGGACGGGCAGACGGCCACGGCGTTCACCATGGGCGCGTGGTCGCTGATGGACTACGGGTCGTACACCGACCGGGGTTACCGCCCCATCGGCTACCGCGCGTTGGAGAAGGACTTCCTCGGCTGGAACAAGCCGAGAGAACTGACGGAGGAGACGACGGTGAAAGACTGGCACAGCACGGACTGCGGCGGCACGGGACTGAAAATCGTGAACGATGTCGAGCCCTCCTCCGAATATTACATGATGGAAACCATCGACGACAGGGGCTGGAACAAAGGGGCGTTCGGCCATGGCCTGCTGATATGCCACGTGTTCCTGCGCGGCATGGATTCATGGAACAACAACACGGTGAACAACGGGGAACCCAACGTGTCGGTAGTCGGCGCGGACAACGACCTGACGCTCCTTGTGACGGGCGAGAACGACTCGGCGTATTACGAAAGCCTCGCGGGAGACCCTTATCCGTCGCCCGACGGGAACGACGAGTTCACGGACGACTCCGAACCGGCTTCCGACGTTCAGGTGGGCTTTTTCGGGCTGGGGAAGCCGGTGACCCACATCTCATACGATGCCGCTTCCGGCACGGTGTCGTTCGACTTCATGGGCGGCAGTGCGGATAACGTCTTGACGGGCGTTCCCTCCGCGCCCTCCGCGTCCTCTTCCGCGCCCGCCGGATACTACCGCACCGACGGCACGTGGGCAGGAAACACCTTGCCCGCCGTACCCGGCATTTACCTGCGGCGCGATGCCGACGGCCGGACGGTGAAGATTGCCGTGGGGAGATAGGGAAAGACGGATGCGGCGGCGCAGGGGCGGTGTCGCCCGCGCCGCCGCTCCGCTCGGGGGCGCGATTTCCCGCGGCGCGAAGCGGACACCCTTTCCGGCACGGGAAATCATCTCCGCCGCCTTCCCGCCCGGACTTTGGCGAAAGGGGCAAAAAGAATACGGGCCGCTTCACAGCGGCCCGTATTCTTTAGTTTTTTAGGTATCAGTTTTGTCTAAGGTAAAAAGATTGTTTTTTAGGATATGTCGCAAAGGTAAGGCCATTTTCAGGCGTGTGCAAGTGAAAAAACATGTTATGGAACATGTTTCGCGGAAATGTCGCGCCTCGTCGGAATCCTTTCAATCCGCCCCGTCCTCCCGCCCTTGCCGGTGGTAAGCCGCCATCCGGCCTATCGGTTCCCGGAGTACATCGCCTGTCCGTATGCCGTATGCCCCGGCGGCCTCTTCCAGTTCTTCACGGAAAGTGGCGGCTATGCCGCCCGCGAAGTGCACGGCAAGCCGTCCGGGGCGGTAAGCCAGGACGTTCCGTTCAAAGAAAGCCTTGAAACAGTCCGTGAGGATGCGATGGATGGCCGGACGGGTGCGGCGGGCTGTCAGGAAAGGCGTGAAAGAAGCCAGGAAACGGTTGGCTCCCGGCTCCCGGTAGACTTTCCGGATGATGTCCGCCTCGTCCAGACCGCAACTCTCTTTCAGTTCGCCGCTCAGCCTTTCGTCCAAAAGTCCCTTGAGCCAGTCGCCGATCAGACGCTTGCCCAACGCCGTGCCGCTGCCTTCGTCTCCCAGGACATATCCTAAGGGAGGCACATGTTGCACGATGTCCCGCCCGTCGTAGCGGCAGGAATTGGAGCCGGTCCCCAGGATGCAGGCGATGCCGGCTTCGTGCCCGCACAACGCCCGCGCGGCGCCCAGCAGGTCGGAACGGACTTCGGCCGCGGAGCGGGGGAGCAGTCCGGCGAGGACTTGTCCCATCCCGTCGCGGACGGAAGGGATGCACCCCGCCCCGTAAAAATAGATGTCCGTCCCCGCCTCCAAGGACGGGAGGTGAGGCGCCAGCCGGGGTGTCAGTTCCGCTTGCAGGATTTCCCGGATGGCAGGAAGTCCCAGCAGGGCAGGGTTGAGGCCGCGCGTGCGGAAGAACAGGGATTCCCCGCCGGGAAGCGTCAGGCACCAGTCGGTCTTCGTGGAGCCTCCGTCAGCCACCAGCAGTGCCCTCCGCGCCTTATGCCTCGTCTCCATGGCGTTCCTTTTTCCCGAAATCCGGGTCTATCTTCAGGAGGGCGGCGACAGCGAACGTCACCGGACAGCAGGCCATCACGATGAGGAAGAAGCGGAAGTAACCCACCGCCTCCTGCAATTCCCCTGCCACGGCTCCCGGCAGCATCATGGACAACGCCATGAATGCCGTGCAGAAGGCGTAATGCGAAGTCTGCCGCTCCCCCCGCGAATAATATATGAGGTATAGCATGTAGGCGGTGAAGCCGAAGCCGTAGCCGAACTGTTCGACGAACACCATGGCACTGACAAGCGGGAAACCCGCGGACTGGAAGTAACTCAGATAGACATACACGAGGTCGGGAATCGTGATGGCCCACACCATCGGCCACATCCACCTTTTCAGCCCGCCGCGCGCGGCGGCGACGCCTCCCGTGATGCCGCCGAGGGTCAGTCCGAGCACGCCCACCGTCCCCTGCACGAACCCCACTTCCTGCGTGGAAAGCCCCAGTCCGCCCTCGCCGACGGAATCAATCAGGAACAAGTTGGAAATGCGGACGAGCAACGCCTCCGGCAGGCGGTAGAAGAGCATGAAGAGGGCGGCCGCAAGGGGTTGCGGTTTCCGGAAAAACGACACGACGGTGCGCCGGGTGTCCCTCAACAAGCCGCGGGCGGACACGGCTTTTCGCGTCCGGTCGCGGACGGGGCGCGGAAGGCGGAAGAAGTGGTAGGCAGCCACGGCGACGAAGAACGCCGCCAGCACGTAGAAAGCGACGCTCCACGAATAGGCGATGCGCCCGGTCACGGTCTCCAACGTGCCCGCCAGCATGATGAGCAACCCGTTTCCCGCTATGGTGGCGATGCGGTAGAACGTGCTCCTCACGCCCACGTACAGGCTTTGCCCGTGCGGGTCGAGCGCGAGCATGTAAAAGCCGTCCGCCGCGATGTCGTGGGTGGCACTGCAGAAAGCCATCACCCACAGGAACATCAGGGTAAGGACGAGGAAGCGGGCGGAGGGAAGCGCGACGGCCACCCCGGCTATGCCGGCGGCGATGAGGAACTCCATGGCCAGTATCCACTGCCTTTTGCTCCCGGCAAGGTCGATGAACGGGCTCCACAGCGGCTTGACGACCCACGGGAGGTAGAGCGCACTGGTGTAGAAGGCGATTTCGGCGTTGGAAAGCCCCATGCGTTCGTACATCACTGTGGAGATGCTCATGACCGTCACGTAGGGCAACGCCTCGGCGAAGTACAGCGTCGGTATCCATTCCCACGGGTTGCGGCCCGTGGCTCCCGGTGTCTGCCGCCCGTCCGCGGCGCAAGGTGTCCTTCTCATAAAGCCGTCACGGGTAGACTTTCCGGATTCCGGTTCCGTCATAATAGTGCTCCAGTATTTCGTCGTAACGGTAGCCCTTGGCGGCCATGACCGCCGCCCCGATCTGGCACAGGCCCACGCCGTGCCCCCACCCGGCACCGTGGAGGACGAACCTGCCGGGGATGCCGTCGCGCAGTTCCTCTTTGTCGACGACGAACGCCGAACTGAGCAGGTGGGTGCGGCTCAGTACCCGGCGTATCTCCAGTTCTTTCCCGATGACGAGCGTCTTCCGGGTGCCGACGATTTTCAGCCGACTGACATGGCCGCCCCGCCCGCGCTCCACGGGGATGAGGTCGAGGATGCCGCCGAAGTCCGTCTTCAGGTTTTCCGCGACGAGGCGGGACACCTCCTCCTGCGTGTATTCCACGCGCCAGCGGTAGAAGTCCGCGGTTTCCCGGTCGCAGTCGTTCAGCACCCGGCGGAGTATCTCCCCGTCTCCCGTGCGGCAGAACGCGGGAGGGTTGCCCCTTATCCACTTCTCCGCCTCCTCTTCCCGGGTGAGGTCGGGCAGTGGCGGGCGGATGCCGGACGGGTTGCCGGGCGCGAAGTCCCTGACGGAAGTCAGATAAGGCAGGTGCCTGTCTTCCCAGCAATATTCGAATTCTTCGGTCGCCCCGCCGCAACATTTCGAGAAACGCGCGTCGCAGATTTCTCCTCCCGACGCGAGGATTTCCCCGCGCGTGGCCTTGACGGCCTCCGCCGCGGCTCCGTTGCCAGTGCGCGTGATGCCCTGATAGCGTTGGCAATGGTCGTCGGCGCACACGTCGAATGTCGCGTGGTCTTCGCGGTCGTACCAGCGAATCAGTTCCCCGCTTTCGCCGGACGGGGGGAACCCGCGGTCGCGGCTGCCCGTCCGCCCGCGTTTTTCCATCCGGGCGTAGAGCCAGCTCCGGCCTATGACGGCCGATGCTTTCAGGAACTCGGGCGGGGCGGAGGCGTTCATCTCGCTGGAGATGACACTGACGAGGTAATCTTCCGCCGGCAGCACGTTGACGGCAACGACTTTCCCCTCTTCCGCCGCCAGTTTCAGCGTGCCGGTGAAAGTCTGCGTCTCCTGCCGTTCCCAGTGGAAGTCGATGCCGATTGTCACGTCGTGGAGCGAGAAAGACGCCTTGTCTTCCTGCGGGGTGAAAGTCAGTTCCCTGTACAGGTTGCCGTTCCACAAGACGCTTCCTTCGCTGAACTCCGCCGTCTGCGTGCCCCTTGCGGGTATTCCTCCGGCCGAATAGGTGGCGTTGAGCGTGAAGCGGACGCGTGGCCGGCTCATGATGCCCACGCTGACTTCCGGCTCCTTGCCTTCGCGAAGCCGTTCCGGGAGCATGAGCGGCGGCGTGTTTCCCGCGCCGTCTTTCCCCGGACGGCGGGCAATCCGGCCGATGACCGGTTTCAGTTCTTCTTCGCTCAGTGTCACCTCGCGCAGGATGTCCGCGACTGTTCCGGCGGTGATTTGCCGGAAATCCTTTTCTCTCGGCATGATGAGTAGGCCGCCCATGTCCAAGGCTCCGGGACTGACGAGCATCTGGCGTTCGCCGCTCTGCCCGTAGCAATCCGGCCTGTGCTTCTTGCGCGGGAAGACCAGGACGACGATGCCGTCTTCGCGCCCGTCGTTCCGGACTTGCCGCCAGCAGATGACGTTCATGCGCGGCTCGCTTTCCCCCTCGCGGAGCGGGAGGGCATGGTAGAGCTTCTCGAAGAACGGGCAGGGACGTTCCGAGGGGCGGGTCAGTATGACGAATGCCGGGCATACATAGCTCTTGAGGATGTAAAGCCCGCGACCGGCATTCCGCGTCGCGGCTTCCCCGATGCCCTCTCCTTCGGACGGCTGCAAGGGGTAAATCTTTTCCATCCCCGCCTCGTAGCTTTCCCAGTCCCGCTCGACGGGCAGCACGCCCCGCTTTCCCGCCTGGAAGTGCATGTGGTCGGGGGCGGAGGCTCCGCACGCCGGGCCGTTGTAGAAGAAGACGGCTTCCGGTACGTTCCAGGCCATGCCGAGCAAGGTATCGAAGTGGGGCAGGATGCTTTGCGGGACATGCCTTCGCGCGGGGATGGTGAAGTGCCCCGGCAAGACGGGATAGGGGTTCACCAACAGCTGGTAATGCCCTTCCACGGGCAGGGCGTGTTGCGCCTCCGGGCGGTTCCGGTCGCAGAGGAAGCACGGTCGCGCCGCCAAAGCCCCGGCGGAAATGTCGGCTCCGGCGGAGGCGATGCGGGACGGGTTGAACTGCGCGGCCAGCGTATGGCCTCCGACGGCCAGTTCCCTGACCTCCGCCTTCCGCAGGTCTTCGCAACGTCGCCGTACTTCGTCCCAGTCCTCTGTCTGTTTGCGGAAGAAAGACCACATCTCCCCGGAGACCAACGGGTGCGCCCGTTGCCGGTTCAGCCGGCGGCGTGCCTCTATCTCGATGGTGCGCAACCGATCCTTATAAAGATTGTGCGCGTTGATTTGCCCTATGCTTAGTGCCGCGTCGGAATTGCCTTCCCATCGGCGGCACAGGTATAGCTCCTCGTAGATGCGCCCGATGCGGTATTGACGCGAGAAGCGGAGGCCGAGCGCGTAATCTTCCCCGTAGCTGGTGTTCGGGATTTGCAGTTTCCGCAGGAGCGGGGTGAAGAAAGCGCGCGGCGCGCCCAGCCCGTTGACGCGCAGGGCGTTGTTGCGCCCGTTTTCGGGCGTCCACTCCTTGTGGTCTATCACTCCCGGCGGCAGGGTTTGCAGGGAGAAGTCGGTCATGCGGTAGGATCCGACGACCATCGCCGCCTTTTCGTCATGGAAAGCCTGTATGATGCGTTGCAGCGTCCGCGGCGAGCTATACAGGTCGTCCGAATCTAACTGGACGGCGAAGCGCCCGCAACGCGGGTGGTGCACGGCCAAGTCCCAGCATCCGCCGATGCCCAAGTCTTCGCGCCCGGGGATGAGGTGGACGACGCGGGGGTCGCGGGCGGCGTAACGTGCGATGATTTCCGTCGTCCCGTCCGTGGAATGGTTGTCCACCGCGATAAGGTTGAAGTCGAAATCCGTTTCCTGGGAAAGCACGCTCCGGATGGCGTCCCCGATGGTGGCGGCCCGGTCGCGCACCGGGATGACGACCGTGGCTTCGCAGGGGAAGTCTTCGGCAAGGAAGTCCGCCTCGTCGAACTCGTCGGGCGGCAGGTAAGCCCCGGTCTTCTTCAAGTGTTCCGTACAGGCCTTTTCCATTTCGATTTGCGCGGCGCGGTTCTTCGGGTCCACGTAGTCGAAGTTTTTCTCCCCGCTCTTCCGGGTGTCGGTTTCCGTTTCCGTATAAAGGAACTCGTTCAGGTGGAACAGTTCGCCGCGGCGGCTCAGGAAAAGGCGCAGGTCGTACCATCCCGCGAAACGGTAGTCGGGCAAATCCTCTTGTCCGGCGTAGGCCTTCATGGCCTCGGTACGCATCAAGACCAACGGGCCGAAATCGAAATCGTCGCGCAGGCTTCCCTTCTGGTAATCTATGAGCGGACGGGCGTGCCGTGTCCCGTCCCGCATGGCGTAATGGTCGGCGTAAAGCAGGTCGGCACGGGTGTCGTCGGCCACGTGCAACAGCCGGTCGAGGGCGTGGAATCCCAGTTCCATCGGCAGGGCCTTGTGGTAGAACAGACAGTATTCGGCTTCGCAGAGACGAGCCATGTCCAGCACGGTCCGCGTGCTGAAGATGCCGTCCGTGCGCAACGGGAGGCAGGTCTCCGGCAGAGAGGCTTCCGCGCCTTCGGGGCACAGCCCGTAGATGCGCCCCGCCCATCCGCTTTCCCGGAGTTCCCGCGCCAGCCCGGCCGTGGGGTCTCCCGCCCCGCAAGGGAGGAAACAGTCTATCCGCGGAGAATGTGATGACGGTTTCATGTGAAAGTCTTATGGATTTATCCCGTGCAAAGATAGTGCAAATCGGATGCAGAAGCCTACGTCTGCCTGCTTTTTTTGCCGGGACGCGGCCTGTTTTCCGCAAATATGCCGATAGATGCCCGATATGGTGGAAAGTTTCCTCTTTTTTCCGTAACTTTGTATGCGGATAAAGGAGGCAGGGATGACCGCAGGGAATAAGGTAGCATTGTTGGGCATGACGCTGACGGAGCTGAAAGCCGTGGCGGAGAAAATCGGCATGCCGCCTTTTGCCGCCCGCCAGATGGCGGGGTGGCTGTACGGGAAGAAAGCGGCTTCCATCGACGAGATGACAGACCTCTCGGTGAAGAACCGCCGCCTGCTGGGCGAACGCTACGCCGTGGGCTGTTCGGCACCGGCGGACAGCCGACGCTCGGCGGACGGGACCGTGAAGTACCTGTACCGCACGGCGGCGGGCGGGTACGTGGAGACGGTGTACATCCCCGACGGCGGGCGGGGCACGCTCTGCCTCTCCTCGCAAGTGGGCTGCCGGATGAACTGCCGTTTCTGCATGACCGGGAGACAGGGCTTTTCCGGACAGCTGACGGCGGCGGACATCCTGAACCAACTGCATTCGTTGCCGGAGCGCGGCGACGTGACCAACGTGGTGTTCATGGGACAAGGGGAACCGTTGGACAACGCGGACAACGTGCTGCGCGCCACGGAAATCCTGACGGCGGACTACGGCTACGCATGGAGTCCCAAGCGCGTCACGGTGTCCACCGTCGGAGTGCGCAAGGGACTGAAACGCTTCTTGGACGAGAGCAAGTGCCACTTGGCGGTCAGTCTGCACAGCCCCTTTCCCGACCGGCGCGCCCGGCTGGTGCCGGCGGAGAACGGCTACGGCATCCGGGAAATCGTGGCGTTGCTCCGGAAGTACGACTTCACGCACCAGCGTCGTCTTTCTTTCGAGTACACGATGTTCGAGGGGGTGAACGACACGCCGGAGTGCGCCAGAGAACTGCCGCGCCTGCTCGGCGGGATGGAATGCCGGATGAACCTGATTCGTTTCCATCCTTTCCCCGGCACGGACTTGAAAGGAACGTCGGAGGAAGGCATGTTGCGCTTCCGGAATTACCTGACCCGCCACGGGCTCTTTTCTACCATCCGCGCTTCGCGCGGGGAGGATGTTTCCGCCGCTTGCGGGCTGTTGAGCACGGCGGGGCGGCAAGATGTGAAACTTTAACGAACGGAATAGGACTATGAAAAGGAGAAAGTATTGCCGGCGCGCGTCGTGGTGCGGAGTGTGGGCGGTCATGGTGCTTCTGGCGGCCTGCGACCGTCTGGGCACGCCCACGTCCAGCGGACGCCCTTACGAGGTGCTGGTCGTGGTGGACGACCAGTTGTGGCAACGGCCCGCGGGGAGGGCGTTGTTCGACGTGCTGGACACGGACGTTCCCGGCCTGCCCCAGCCGGAGCGTTCTTTCCGCATCTCGCAGACCGACCCGGCGCGTTTCAACCAGTTGCTGAACATCTTCCGCACCATCGTCAGGGTGGACATAGACCCGACGCAGTACACGCAGACCAAAATGAAGTTCGCACGCGACGTGTACGCCCGCCCGCAAGTCGTGCTGACCATCCAGAGCCCGGATGAAAAGGACTTTGCCGCTTTCGTGAGGAGGAACACGCGGACGATTGGCGACTTCCTGGTGAAAGTGGAAATGAACCGCCAGATTGACGAATTGGAAAAGAAGCACTCGGAAACCGTGTCGCGGCTGGCGGAGGACATCTTCAAATGCCGGTTGTGGGCGCCGCCCGAAATCAAGAGCTACAAAAAGGGGAAGGATTTCTTCTGGGCTTCTTCCAACACGGCGTCGGGGTTAGTGAACGTCTGCATGTACTCCTACCCTTACGAGGGGCCGCGGACGTTCAACAAGCGATACGTGCTGGCCAAGCGCGATTCGGTGATGAAAGCGAACATACCCGGGACGGAACCGCACATGTACATGGCCACCGACACGCTCTGCACGTCGGTGAAGCCCCTCACGGTGAAAGGGGAGTACGCCATGGAAGCCCGCGGACTGTGGAAGATGGAGCATGATGCCATGGGCGGCCCGTTCGTCAGCCACTCCCGGGTGGATACGTCGGCCAACCGCGTGACGGTGGTGGAAGGCTTCGTCTACGCGCCGGAGAAGATGAAGCGGGGACTGATACGACGGCTGGAGGCCGCCCTGTACACGCTCTGCTTGCCGGGCGAGCAAGCCCGCGAACTGAAAGCCGCCATACCCGAAGTCAGCGTGGTGGCGGGAAAAGGAAAAGGACAAGACAAAGACAAAAGACATGAAGAACGGTAAGATTTTGGTGGGGATAACCCACGGTGACATAAACGGCGTGGGATATGAAATCATCCTGAAGCTGTTCGGCGAACCGGCGATGCTGGAGCTATGTACTCCTATTATATATGGCTCGCCCAAAGTGGCCACTTATCACCGCAAGGCAATGGGACTGACGACGAACTTCGTCACGGTACGGAAGGCGGGCGAGGCGGTGGAGGGACACCTGAACCTGGTGGACTGCCTGGCGGACGAGGTGAGAATCGACTTCGGACAGCCCTCGGCGGAGAGCGGCAAGGCGGCTCTGGCGGCTCTGGAAAGAGCCGTGGCGGATTATCGCGAGGGACTGTTCGACGTCTTGGTGACGGCACCCATCGACAAGGCGACGATTCAGGGCGACGACTTCCGTTTCCCGGGACATACGGAATACATACAGGACCGTGTCGGGGACGGACGGGAGGCGTTGATGATATTGATGAACGACACGCTTCGCGTGGCGTTGGTGACCGCACACATGCCGATTCGCGACGTGGCGCAGACGATAACCAAGGAATCCGTGATGCGAAAAATCCGCATCTTCCACGAGTCGTTGTGCAAGGATTTCAACGTGTCGAACCCGCGCATCGCCGTATTGGCGCTGAACCCTCATGCCGGCGACGGCGGCCTGTTAGGTACGGAGGAGAATGATATTATCCGTCCGGCCATTCAGGAAGTGGAGAAAGAAGGTGTCTTCTGCTTCGGCCCTTACGCCGCCGACGGCTTCTTCGGAAACCGCGCATACGAGCATTTCGACGGCGTGCTGGCCATGTACCACGACCAGGGATTGGCGCCGTTCAAGGCTCTGTCGATGACGGAGGGAGTGAACTATACGGCGGGGTTGCCCATCGTCCGCACCTCTCCCGACCATGGCACGGCTTACGACATCGCCGGACAGGGGAAGGCCGACGAGGCATCCCTCCGCCGGGCGGTCTACGCGGCCTTGGACGTGTACCGCAACCGCGTCCGCTACGAAGAGGCGCATGCCAATCCTTTGCGCAAGCAGTACCGCGAGCGGCGCGACGACAGCGACAAGCTCAGGCTGAACGCTTCGGAAGAATAACGG
>CAYXQT010000002.1:11921-43891 GCA_964466445.1 uncultured Paraprevotella sp.
CGGGTGACAAGCCCTTTGGTTTTTCTTAATTTAACACGGATAAAGTTGCGCCCCACGGGATTTTTTATGTAATTTTGCCGGTAATCGCATTTTGGCAGAAGAGATATGAATGCATCCGACGTTCAGGCACAGAAAAGGAAGTATGGCATCGTGGGTAACTCGGAGGGGGTGAACCATGCGGTGGACATCGCCTTGCAGGTGGCCAAGACGGATTTGTCCGTATTGATTATGGGCGAAAGCGGCGTGGGAAAGGAAATCATCCCCCGCATCGTCCACGACAACAGCCTGCGGAAGACGAAGAAGTACTTTGCCGTGAACTGCGGTTCCATCCCCGAAGGGACGATAGATTCCGAACTCTTCGGCCATGAAAAGGGAGCTTTCACCGGCGCGATAGGGGAACGGGAGGGCTATTTCGGCGCGGCCAACGGGGGCACGCTGTTTCTCGACGAGGTGGGGGAACTTCCCCCGGCTACCCAGGCGCGCTTGTTGCGCGTGCTGGAAACGGGCGAATACATCAGGGTCGGTTCGAGCGACGTGCGCAAGACGGACGTGCGCATCGTGGCGGCCACTAACGTCAACATGGCGCAGGCCATCTGCGACGGACGTTTCCGCGAAGACCTGTTTTACCGCCTGAACACGATTCCCGTCAAGATGCCGGCTCTCCGCGAGCGCGGGGACGACGTGGTGCTGCTGTTCAAGAAGTTCGCGATGGACACGGCGGAGAAGTACAACATGCCCGGCCCGGTGGAGCTGACGGAGGCGGCGCAGGAAAAGCTGAAAAGATATTCTTGGCCGGGGAACGTCCGCCAACTGAAGAACGTGACGGAACAGATTTCCATCCTCTCCCCCAATCGGGTTATCACGCCTGAAATACTGGCCGGGTATATCCCCGAAGATCCGGTGTCGTATGATATCGTGCCGCTGAACAAGCGGCGCGATGCCCGCAGCTTTGAGAACGAACGCGAGCTGTTGTACAAAATCCTTTTCGACTTGCGTAACGACGTGACGGAACTGAAGAAGCTGGTGCACGGGCAACGGATGGGGCGGGAAGGGTCTCCCGTGGCCGCCCCGGGGGTAGTCTATCAGCCGGATGTCGCCTATCCGGTGTCCCGTGCGGCGAAAGGGGCGGACGAGTTCCAGATGCCGGAAGAGTATGTGGAAGAAACCGTGTCGCTGAACGACGTGGAGCGTCAGATGATAGTGAGGGCCTTGGAGAAGAACCGGGGCAAGCGCCGCAAGACCGCCCGGGAACTGAACATCTCCGAGAGGACGCTCTACCGCAAAATAAAGGAATATGGCTTGGATAAGGAGGATATTTGACGGCAAGGCGGCCGCACTCCTGCCTTGCGCCTTCTTGCTGGCCGCTTGTTCCGTTTCCTACAAGTTCAACGGCGCGTCCATCGACTATATGAAGACCAAGACGATACAGATTTCGGCTTTCCCCATCCGTTCCGCATACGTGTGGGCGCCCATGCAGTCCATTTTCAGCAACCAGCTGACCGATGTGTTCGCCCGCCAAACCAAGTTGAGGCAGGTGAACCGCAACGGGGATTTGCAGCTTTCGGGCGAAATCGTGGAGTACAGCCAGTTCAACAAGGCCGTGTCCGCCGACGGGTTCTCGTCTCAGGTGCAGCTGAAAATGACGGTGAACGTCCGTTTCGTGAATAACGCCAACCACGACGAGGACTTCGAGCAGAAGTTCAGCGCCACCTCCCAATACGACTCGTCGCAACAGCTGACAGCCGTGCAGGAAGAACTGGTGACGCAGATGGTGGAAGACATCGTGGACCAGATATTCAACGCAACCGTGGCAAACTGGTAAGGATATGGATTTGAACCTGTCGGACTATATCAAGCATCCGGAAAAGTTAGACAAGGAAACGTTGCCCCGTCTGGAGAAGCTGGTCAGCGATTATCCTTATTTCCAGCCCGCCCGTCTGCTCTATCTGCGCAATCTGTACCGGTTGCACGACGCGGCTTTCGACGGGGAGCTTCGTCGCGCCGCCTTTTTCCTGCCCGACCGCAAGGCCTTGTTCCGTTTGATTGAGGGCGTGAACTACCGGCTCGAACCCGTCAAAAAGCACCGGACGAAGGCGGAGAGGGCGGGAGAGGAGGAAGACCGCACCTGTTCGCTCATAGACGATTTCCTGGCCAACTTGCCGGAGGAGAAGCCCCACCGCCCGAAACAGGCGGATGCCACCACGGACTACATGGCTTACCTGATGCAGAGCGAGGACGCTCCCGACACGATTGCGGCGGTGCCCCGCATGCAGCACCAGGAACTGATAGACGAGTTCATAGGGCAGGGGGACAAGCGCATCGTGCTGAACCCGGATGCCGGCGGCGAGCCGCAGGCTCCGCCTCTTCCCGCCGCGGACGGGAACGAAGAGGAAGAGGATTATTTTACGGAAACGCTGGCCAAGATTTACATAAAACAAGGGCGGTACGCCAAGGCCATGGAAATTATAAGACGGTTAAGTTTGAAATATCCAAAAAAAAACCGTTACTTTGCAGATCAGATTCGCTTCTTGGAGAAGTTGATAATAAACAATAAGAATAAAAAACCGTAGACATGTACACAGTATTGGTTATCCTCATCGTCCTCCTCGCCGTCTTCATGTGCCTGATTGTGCTCATTCAGGAGTCGAAAGGGGGCGGCCTCGCCTCCAGCTTCGCCGCTTCCAACCAAATCATGGGCGTGCGCAAGACGACGGACTTCATCGAGAAACTGACGTGGGGGCTGGCGGCGGGCATGGTCGTCCTGAGCGTGTCCTCGTCGTTCTTCATCCCCAAGGCGGCAACGGCTGAGTCGACTATGATGAAGGCCGCCACCGAGCAGAAAGCTGTAAATTCCAACAACTTGCCCGGCTTCGGCGTGAACCGTCCGCAACAAGAACAACGGAACGCGCAACCGCAACAACAGCAGAAAGCCCCGGTGCAACCGGCTCCGGTAAAGTAACCGGACGGGCCGGCGGAAGTCCGGAGGCGGACGGCGGCAAGAGGCGGAAAGACAAAAGAGCGTGGGGCGAATGTCCCCGTCGGGCGGCATCCCAAAGGCCGTCACGTCGTACTTTTTAGTCTTCCCGCCTCTTTTGCCGCCTTTTCCTTTCCGTTCCTCCCGTCAGGATATATGTTTTTCGTTCTTTTTCGGAAGGTTACGGCATGAATACCCGTGTGCCGCTTGTTTCCTTTTTGCCCTGATATTCCCCGTCTCCGGCAAGGCGTTTGGTTTTACACGCGGAAACAAGGGTGATACAAGTATTACGGAAATGTCGCGCCACCGTGAGGACGGTTTTCCCCGCCAACAAGTACCCGTCTTCGGCGGGTTCCGGAGGCGTTCTCCCTGCGAAGTTCCTGCACGGATGCCATGGCGGCGATGAACATCTGCCAACCATCCGAAAACAAGCCGTCTTTCCCGTGTCGTTTAGGGTTGCGAAATTTGCGGTCAAAAAAAGCCGGGTTTAATTTGAACGGGAACAATCGTTCCGTCATGTCGCGGAAATCGGCGGATATGCACCCGCTCCCGCGACATTGCAGGCAGAAGAACCGTCTTTTCAGCAGGAACGACCGCAGGGACGGGAACAAGCCGTGTTCCACTCCCCTCTCGAATCCTGCCGGAGAACGGGGCGGCGGACTGCAACCAGGCCACACATGTCGCCGGAAGAGACTTCTCCGGAACGGTTCCGAATCCGACCTCGTCGCACGGCTTCCGTGCAACTACAGGAAATTTCGGGAATAATCCCTGAGTTTTTTGCTCCTGCAAGAGGGCTTCTTCCGGACGCTTACAAGAGTTCTTGCTCAGGCTTATATAAAAAGAAAAGACCGCTTTCCGCAAGCGGTCTTTTCTTTTATATGCCTGACAAGGATTAATCTTCCACAATCGTGCAGATGGAGACGCGGTTCCAATCCGGCTCATCGAACAAGTTGCCTACGCCCTGACCCTCGGCCGTGATGCGGTCGGCATCAATCCTGTACTTCTGTATCAGCATGTTCTTCACGGCGTCGGCACGTTGGTTCGCGAGGCGTGCGTTGATCTCGGCACTCCCTTCGGGAGAAGCGTAACCCAGGATGTTGACCTTGACTTCCTTGTGGTTTCTCATGTAGGTGGCGATGCGTTCCACGTTAGGCCGCTGCGATGCGTCGATGGTGCTCTTGCCTTGGCGGAATGTCACGACGGACTCCATTGTCTTCTTGTGGTTCGTCACCACTTGCGGCCCTCTCTCCTGGCATTCCTTCAGAGCCTTCTCAAGGTCGGCAGACTTCTGCTGCTCGTCGGCGAGCTTGCCCGTCAGGCTCTTCACGTCGTCATCCTTGGAGGTGAGGTCTTGGCGCAGGCTGTTGATGGTGGCGTTCAGCGCGCTGACTTCCGCGGCGTCATAAGCCCTGACTTTCGTCATGTAATGTTCGCCGTTGCTGTTCTTGAAGTGGTAAGTGACACCGGCCGTGATTTCCCAGTTTGCGTAGTTGGCGTTGAAGTTGGGATGATTGTGCGCCCTGTCTGCGTCCCACATGCTCATGTCCCACAGGATAGCCGGCTTGACGGCCACCGTCCAAGCCTTTTTCTCGCCCAGGTTGAAATTGAAGTTCGCCCCTGCTTTCGATGCCAGATGGTTGGCATCTTCATTGGTGTTTTCCCAGAAGTTGCTCAGGCGAAGCCAGCCGAATCCGCCCACGGCCTCCACCTCGAACACGCGCGGCTTGCCGGTGTAGCCCGCGAACAGATTGTTCAGGTTCACGCGGTTCAACAACATCAGGTCGAAAGCGTCGAGTGCCACGCCGCTCTTTCTCTCCGTCATGCGGCTTTGGGTGTTGACAGTCCAGTTGTTTTCCAACGTCAGGCCGTAGATGGGACTCAACTGCTTGTTGAGGTTAAGGCCGAAGACCGCGCGGGCGTTCTTGAAGAACGCGCTGTGCGTGAACGGACTCACGATGCCGCCGTTCAGTCCTATCGACCAATTGTCACCGAACTTGTTGCCGCCCAGATTGTACTCCTGTGCATTCAGGCCGCAAACGCTTAAAGCACTTAACAATACGATAAAAAACTTCTTCATAATTACTCTTAACTTTTACTTTAACAACGTTACAACGGCAAAAGTAGTGAAAAATTCGCGCATGCTTCAAAGAGAACGCAAAAATGTTTTGGGTATAACCTTTTTTAACAGAAAAATGGAAAGCAGTCTGCGGAGGCCGCCGTTCCGTGCGTTGCCGCCCTCTCCTGCCGCGAGTGCCGTTCGGTCACGCAGATGCTTGCGCGGTCGCATGTCGGTTCCCGGACGGGTTCGTCCGCGCCCGCCTCGCGCTTCTGTCCCGTCGGCACTGACCGTAATCCTTGGCGGGGATGCCTTTCACGGCTTCGGCACGCTTCCCGGGCAGTTTCCGTTTGAGCCCGGCGCGGCCTTCCGGCGAAGTGCGGCCCGTGACGGTGACCTTGGCATCCTCGTCCTTCTTTCTCGAAGTAGCCGACAAGGCGGTCGAGGTCCGGCATCCGTTCGGGAAAAGCCGGTTTTCCGCAAGTCGTTCCCGGTTGGGCCGTCCGGACGCTTGCCGTCCGCATCCGCCCGGGAAATGCGTTTTCCGCCGGAACTTTCGTTTTGTCAAAACGTCAGTTCCGCCCTCGCGGGAATCGCGTATTCGCACGCCGGTCGGCGCGGCGCGGGAAATACGCGATTCCCGCGCCGTTTCCCGAAGACGGAATGTCAGCCGGAAAGGGGCTTCCGCTTTCAAAAGGTACGGAAGAAAATGACTTCCCGCGCCCGCAAAAAAAGGACGCGAAAGCCCGAAAGGCGTTTCCCCTTGCAAAACGACACTTCGACCCGACGTTCGTTTTCCCTTCAGATAGAGGAAAAGACGCGTTCTCCGCAGTCCGATTTCCCGTTTTCGGGAGGAAATTCCGCCGAGAACCGCACTTTTCCGGATTTTCCTGCGGACGAAAAAAGTGTTTCGTCAGCAGGAACGGGAATTTTTCTCGGCACGAAAACGGGCGTTTTTGCCTAACGGATGTTAAACGGATGCCCGAAACGTGAAAAAACGTATCCGAAAACGCCCTTTTCCGCTCCTCGTTCGCGTTTTCCGACGACAGTCCGCAATCCGTGAAACCGCCTTTCCCCTTTCATTCTGCTTGCGGAAGGGCGGAACGGGTTTCATATTGTCAAAAGGGCGGGGCGCGGTTTCGGGAATCGCGGATTTCCGCGCCGCGTGTCAAAAATCACAGGAGAAAAGACAAAAAACATAAGTTTGCGGAGTTTCGTTCCCTTATATTTGTATCCGTTTATATTCTAACTTGAAAAACATGAACGACAGATGAAAGCGAATCGCATTTTATTGTCGGCCTTGTGCCTGGCCTTGTGGACGGGCGGGGCCGGCCTGCACGCCCAGCGGGTCATGGACAAGCTGGACCGCGGGCTCGTGGCTACCATCGCGCAAAGCGGGAGCGGGAACTTCGTGAGCTGGCGCGTGCTCGGCGAAGAGTATTACGACGTGACCTACAACCTGTACGCCGACGACGAGCTGATAGCCAAGGGGCTGTCCGTGAGCAACTACGTCCACGACGGGGGGACGGCGGAGACACGATACTCCGTGGCTCCCGTCGCGGGCGGCAAGGAGGGCGACCGTTGCGCGCCCGTCACCCGTTTCAAGGAATACCTCTCCGGCCAGCCCAACGGGAAGACCGTGGGGTACTTCCGTATTCCCGGCGCGGCGGTGACGGGACGCGGCACGAACGACGACTTGTCGGGGAGTTATGAATTCAACGACGCGGTGCTGGCGGACGTGGACGGCGACGGGATGCCGGAAATCATCGCCAAGCGGCTTTACACGGGAAGTCCCGGCGTGGCGGATCCGGCCAACACGACCGCCTTCAACCGCATCGAGGCCTATGACATCAAGGGCAAACGGCTGTGGAGCATCGACATAGGCCCCAACATGCAGTCCGGCCCCGACGAACAGTTCGATGCCGTCGCCTTCGACTGGGACGGCGACGGAAAGGCCGAAGTGCTCATGCGCGGGGCGGACAACATGATTATCCACCATCCCGACGGCACGGACACGCAGATAGGGAACAACATGTCCTATGACATCCGCACCAAGAACAACACCCAGTATTCCATGCCCGACAACGAGTACCTCCTCTACTTGGAGGGAGCCACCGCCAAGCCTTACGCCATCGGGGAGAACGGCGAGAAATGGATGCCCTACCCCTGCAAGCAGTTAGAACCGGGCGAGACGAGCTGGCAGGACGCATGGGGCGACAATACGGGACACCGTGCCACCAAGCACTATTTCGGCGCGCCCTACCTCGACGGGCGGCATCCCTCCATCTTCGTCGGGCGGGGCTGCTACACGCGGCACAAGTTCTACGCCTTCGACGTCGACCCCGCCACCCACAAGCTGAAAGAGCGCTGGAACTGGGCGTGCAAGGTCAGCGGCCCGTGGTACGGACAGGGATACCACAACTTCGCCGTCGCCGACGTCGACTTGGACGGGCGCGACGAAATCGTCTTCGGCTCGATGGTGATAGACGACAACGGGCTGGGGCTGAGCACCACGGGGCTCGGGCACGGCGACGCCCAGCACTGCGGCGACCTCGACCCCTACCGTTACGGGCTGGAACAGTTCGCCTGCAACGAGACGTCGCCCGCGATGAACTACCGCAACGCCACGACTTCCGAATTTTACTACCGGATGCAAAGCACGAGCGACGACGGCCGCGCCCTCGCGGGCAATTTCTACAATACCTATCCCGGAAGCCAGGGGCAGAGCTCGCAGTCCGGCGTCATCAGCCTCACCGCGGACAAGGAAATTTCCGGCGCAAGCGGATGGGACTTGAACTTCCGGATTTACTGGGACGGCGACCTGTGCGACGAAGTGCTTAACAGCCCGGGCACGGCGAGACAGCCCAAGATAGACAAGCTCGGGACGGGGCGCATATTCCTCGGCAACGGGAACATGAACAACGACAGCAAGAACAACCCGTGCGCCACGGGCGACCTCTTCGGCGACTGGCGCGAGGAACTCATCGTGCGCGAGGGGAAAGACATGCTCGTCTACACGACGAACTATCCCACGTCGTTCCGCATCCCCACGCTTTGGCACGACCACCAGTACCGGCAAGGCATGGTGTGGGAAACCGTCGGCTACAACCAGCCGCCGCACCTCAGCTACTTCCTCGGCGAGCTGGAAGGCATCACCGTCGCCCCGCCCCCGCTCACCACGACGGGACGCACGCTGGTGGCTTCCGGCGGCAGCATCACGGCGGCGCATGACGGCCAGCAGGTGCTGGTGTGCGGCGACGGCGACATGACCGTGTCGGTGGCTTCCGGCGCGAAGCCCGGCGTAGCGGTGTTCAATGTCTCGTCGTGGGTGCAAGGCACGGCGCAGTCCGACTGCACCGAGAAAGACGTGCCCCTCAATATTCAAAGCTATACCTGCACCGTGACGGGCGCGGGCTTCTCCGGCGGCACCCGCCTCGTCAAGCAGGGAGAGGGGACGCTCGTGCTCCCCGCCGTGGAGATGACGCACACGGGCCACACCGACGTGTGGAACGGCATGCTCGTGTTCGACGGCACGATGAGGCAGTCCCCCCTCTGGCTCAACCGCCACACGACCCTCAACTCCTCCGGCACGTTCGCCAGCATCAAGGCGGACTATGACGCCACCATAAGCCCCGGCGGCGAGGGGCAGACGGGAACCCTCACCGCCGACACCCTGCGCCTCGGCTTCGGCTCGCGCGTGGAGTTCGACCTCGGTGACGGCTTCACCGCCGACCGCGTCGTGACCAAGAGGATGGAAATAGAGAAGAAGACGTGGAACTACGGGCCGAAATACCTGGCTCCCGTGTTCGAGTTCAAGTCCGACGACCTGAAGCCCGGCCGGTACGAGATAGGTGCGGCGGACGACATAGAGGGCGACCTCTTCGACATCATCGTGGAAGGCACCGGGACGGACAAGAGCGTGCGGCTCGTCCGGGAGGAAGACGGAAAGATCTACCTCGACGTGAACGACGTGCGTGCCGCGGGCGACGTGCTGTGGAACGGGGCGAACAGCGACGTCTGGGATTTCGGGCGGAGCGAGAACTTCACCCTCCCGGGAGAAGAAGCGCCCGTGTACTTCGTGACGGGCGACAAGGTCACCTTCGACGACACCTCCACGCGCAGGAACGTGAAGCTGTCCGGCAACATAGTGGCGGATTCCGTCATCGTGGACAACGACTCCGCGAACAACTATATTTTCGGAGGGACGGGCGCGCTCGCGGGTTCGTCCACCTTGGTGAAACGGGGCGGCGGCATGCTGACCGTCCAGAACGACAACACCTATACCGGCGGCACGCGCATCAGCGGCGGCACCGTGGCGGTGAGCATGTTGAGCAACTCCACCCGCGCCTACGGCGGCCTCGGCGGCGTGGTCTCCTCGCCCGACCTCTTCGTCATCGAGAACGGCGCCACGCTGAGGACTACGGAGGCCGTGACGCAGGGCTCCCCCATGAAGATGGAAACCGCGCAGGGAGGATGCGTCGAGAACGCCAAAGACTTCGTCATCGCGGCGCCGGTGTCGGGCACGCTCCTCACCAAGAAAGGCACCGGGTGGATGAAGCTGAACACGAACAACCCGGCGTTGCAACGCCTGTCCGTCAACGGCGGCACGGTGCAGTGCGTGGCTTGCACGCAGCCCGCGAACACCGTGGAGTTCTTGTCCGGTTCGCTGAGCGAGGTGGGAGGAAGCTCGTTCGCCGTCGACGTCCCCGAGGGCGGAAGCGGGACGTGGACGCTGGCCAACCGCTCCACCTACACCAACAGGATTACGGGCGGGGGGACACTCACGATTTATTGCCCCGTGGAGCACGGCAGCGGCTGGTTCGCCACCCGCACGAAAGTGGGTGTCAACCTGAACGGGTTCACCGGAACCTTGAAGATTACCGCGGACATGGCCGACAGCGGCCCGCGCTTCACGTTCGACACCTCGAACGGCATGCCGGAGGGTACGCTCGACATCCCCGAAGGCGTGACCGTGCAGAACTCGGGCAAGACCATGCACATCGGAAAATTGTCCGGCAAAGGCAACTTGGGCGGATACGCCTCTTTCAGCAACGACGGGAAGTCGGCGGCCAACACCTGGCAGGCCGGCTGTGAAGAGGACTTCACCTGGCAAGGAAAGGTCACCGCGGACTCGAAGTTCGAGAAATTGGGCGGCGGCAAGATGACCGTCAGCGGCGAGTGGGACAACACGGGCGACGTGACGGTGAAGGAAGGCACGCTCTTCCTGAACAAGCGGCAGGCGGAAACCGGAATGTTGGGAAGCGGCGCGGTCTCGGTGGAAGACGGCGCGACCCTGTGCGGCGTGGGCATGCTCGGCAACAGCTCGGTTACGTTGCAAGGCGGCGGACGGATGTATGTGGGGACAAGGGAGACGGCCACGTCCGGGACGTTGGAGTTCTCGGAAAAGACGGTTTCGGTAAAAAAAGGAGGCATCCTGCAATTTTACGTGGGCTCCAAGAGCCGCGTGGCGAACTTTACCGAAATCAGCACCCTTTCGATGAGAGGGACGTTGAGAGTAATCGTGGAAGAAGGGCTCGGCTTGGAGGTGACGGATTCGTTCCAGCTGTGGGACGCCCGGCGGACGACGCTTTCCGACGACGTGGTGTACGAACTGGACAGCCCGGGCGAAGGGCTGGAATGGGACACTTCGGGGCTTGGGAACGGCGTACTGAAAGTGAAGAAAGCGTCGGGCGTGGCCGGAGTGGTTTCCGCTGAACCTGCCGACTGCGTGGTCTACTCGCTCGGCGGCGCGTACCTCGGCTCTTTCACCTGCCCCCCGTCGGAAGCGGAACGCCGCATGCGCGACATGGGTCTCAGGGAAGGCATCTACATGCTGAAGATGAAGCAAGGGCAATCGGAAGAAAGCCGCAAGGTCAAACTGGATTGATGGGGAAAACTATGGAAATGCGGGCGGCTCGCAGAGAAAGCCGGACTTGCCGGGGCTTTGCCTGTGCGCCGCCCGCACCGGAAAAGTAAATCGAGAAACTATGGAAAAGAGCATCAAAGGAACGCGCACGGAGAAGAACCTGGAGACCTCCTTCGCCGGAGAATCGCAGGCGAGAATGAGATACACTTTCTTCGCAAGCGCGGCGAAGAAAGAGGGTTACGAACAGGTAGCGGCCATATTCACGGAGACTGCCGACCAGGAGAAGGAACACGCGAAACGCATGTTCAAGTGGCTGGAAGGCGGTACGGTGGAGATTACCGCCCGCTTCCCGGCGGGCACGATCGGCACCACGGCGGAGAACCTGAAGGCGGCCGCCGCCGGCGAACACGAGGAGTGGACGGCGGACTACCCCAAGTTCGCGGAAGAGGCCGACACGGAGGGCTTCCCCGCCATAGCCGCGATGTACCGCATGATTTCCGTGGCGGAGAAGGGGCACGAGGAGCGTTACCGGGCCTTGCTGAAGAACATAGAAGAGTTCCGGGTCTTCGTGAAAGACGGCGAGACGGTGTGGCAGTGCCGCAACTGCGGTTACATCCACGTGGGAAAGGAAGCACCGCAGAAGTGCCCGGCCTGCCTGCATCCGCAGGCATACTTCGAAGTGAAGAAGGAGAACTACTGACCCTGTCTGCCGCGTCTTTCGCGGCGGACGGAGCTGACATTCCGGCTCTTCCCCGATGAACAAGCCGGGGGAGAGCCGGTCTTCGTGAACAAGACTTTTGAGCAAGCATCAGGCACCGCCGCGCCGCCCGCATTGCACTGGGTCGATTTCCACGAACGCCACGGGATCTCTCTCGCTCCCGCAAGGCGGCTTCTTTCGGGCGGCCGCGAGACAGCCCCGCAATCCGGCTTCTGGCATTCGGCCTCTGGCAGTCACCGGCTCTCATGCCGGATGGCCGGGAAACAAGTTCGCAGGACTTCCCTCACGGGGATTTAACGGCCGCCGCTCCTTCTTCCTTTCCGGTGCGGGCCGTCAGAACTTCACCGTGCGCGAACGGTCTTCGTGTTCCTCGATGGTTACTTTCACCGCGTCGTCCGGGAGCAGTTCTTCCACCCGCTCCGGCCATTCAACGAAGCAAAGCGCCCCGCTGTAGAAATAGTCCTCGTAGCCCATGTCGTACACCTCTTCCAGTTTCCTGATACGGTAGAAGTCGAAATGGTAAATCCGTCCCCCGCCGCCTGAACGGTATTCGTTGACGATGGAAAAGGAGGGCGAGTTGACGACATCCTCCACGCCGAGGCATTCGCATACCGCCTTGGTGAAAGTGGTCTTGCCGGCACCCATCTTGCCGTACAGGGCAAAGACGGTGCTGTCGCCCATGGCCGCGACGAAATCCCGGGCGGCCTCGCGGATGCGTTCCAAGGATGATATTCTGATTTCCATGAGGGTTTCGTTTTAACCGCGCCTTTTGCCCTGCAAGGTTATCAGCGGGACGAGCATTTCCTCCATGGAGATGCCGCCGTGCTGGAAAGTGTCGCGGTAGTAAGACACGTAGTAACTGTAATTGTTGGGATAGGCGAAGAAGTTGTCGCCGGAAGCGAAGATGTAGGCCGTGCTCAGGTTGGGGGAGGGAAGCTGGACTTTGCGCGGGTCTTTGACCTCGAAGACTTCCTTGGGATTGTATTTCAGTCTTTTCCCCAGCTTGTAGCGCAAGTTCGTGTTCGTGTTCTTGTCCCCGACGACTTTGACCGGCGACTTCACGCGGATACTGCCATGGTCGGTCGTAACGATGATTTTGTAGTCGCTCGCCGCCAGAGCCTTGAACAGGTCCTTGACGGCGGAGTGCCGGAACCAGCTTTGGGTGATGCTGCGGTAGGCCGCCTCGTTGGAAGCCAGCTCGCGCACCATTTTCGATTCCGTGCGGGCATGGGAAAGCATGTCGATGAAGTTGAACACGATGACGTTCAGGTCATACTTTTCCAGTTGCTTGAACTGGGCGATGAGCTTGTCGGCCGTGGTCGAATCGTTGATCTTATGGTAACTGAACGTGTTCTTGCGGCGGTAACGATCCAGTTGTGTCCGGATGAGAGGCTCTTCGTTCAGGTTCTTGCCTTCGTCTTCGTCTTCGTCTATCCAGAGATCCGGGTACATTTGAGCCATCTTGTCCGGCATCAGTCCGGAAAAGATGGCGTTGCGGGCGTATTGCGTGGCCGTGGGCAGGATGCTGCAGTAAATGTCTTCGTCGAAGAGGAACGCGTCCGCCAGTTCCGTGCTGAGCGTCTTCCACTGGTCGTAACGGAAATTGTCCAAGACGATGAGGAACACCTTTTCCCCTTGATTCAGCAGGGGGAATATGCTGGCCTTGAAGATGTCGGGGCTCATCAGCGGGCGGTCGTCGGGCCGTGCAATCCACTCTTCGTAGTGCTTGCGTATGAACTTGGCGAAAGCGCGGTTGGCCTCCGTCTTCTGCATGCCCAGCATCTCGTCCATGTTGCTGTCGGTCTCGGACAGTTCCAGTTCCCAGTATACCAACTGCTTGTACACCTCTTTCCAGTCCTCGAACGTCAGGGAATCGTTGATTTGCATTCCAATCTTGTGAAAGTTCTGCTGATAGGCGTTCTGGGCCACCTCCGTGACGATTTCCTTCTTATGTATGTTCTTTTTCAACGTCAGGAGGATTTGGGTGGGATTGACGGGCTTGATGAGATAGTCTGCGATTTTGGAGCCGATGGCCTGGTCCATGATATTTTCCTCCTCGCTCTTCGTCACCATGACTACCGGCGTGCCCGGCGTGATTTCCTTGATGCGCGACAAGGCCTCCAGCCCGCTCAGGCCGGGCATGTTCTCGTCCAGCAGAATCAGGTCGTAGGTCGTCTCGGCGCACTTGTCCAGCGCGTCCCGTCCGTTGGATACGGTCTCCACCTCGTATCCTTTCTTTTCGAGAAAAAGAATATGCGCCTTCAGCAATTCTATCTCGTCGTCCACCCAAAGCAATAAGCCGTTGTTCATCGTCGTGATAATTTCGTTTGTCAGAAAATGATGCCGCCCTCCTCGTCTTCTTCCTCCTCTTCTTCCTTCTCCTCGCCCTCCGACGGCGGCTCGTCGTCCGGCGTGCGGATTTCGATGGAAGTCGGTTCGTCCAGTCTCAGGTCTTCCGGCACCTGCAGCGGCGCGAACTTCTCGTCATAGAACTTCTTGTAGTCGTCGAAGCTGAAGACCGTCCCCAGCAGTTTCAGGTTGGTTTCGGAAATGATGACGGAGCGTATGTTCTCGAGCACGACGCTCATGTGCGCGTCGCCATACAGCTTTTGGGCGTAAGCATGCGCCTCGTCATAGTTGAGGAAACCGCTGACGCGCATTTGCGCCAGCCCGCCGGACTTCACGATTTCGATGTCGAAGTTGCGCACCATGAAGCTGGTGAAGTTATACAAGGCCATCTCGTACAGCAGTTGCTCCTCGTCCAGGCTGTTTTCCGGATAGGCCAGCAGGAAGACGAAGCCCGTGAGGCGTTCGTCGCTCAATTGTTGCGCCTCGGCCGCTGAGTCCTGCAAGGCCGCCAGCGAACGCCGGCTCCAGATGTCGCTTGCCGCGTATTTCCCGTCGGTCAGCGGCCTCCCTTCCTGCACGCCTTTCACTATGCTCTGCGCTATTTCCGTAACTTCGTCCGCCGGGTATTTCTCGATGACCTGCTTCAGCGTGGTCAGGAAGCTGTCCCGTTCCCCGCCGTACAGTTGGCTCATGGCCTGTATGAACATGAACTTGGCGCGGTGCGCGCCCTCCGGGAAGTCCGCGGTCGAGACGGAATAGTTGCGGAACACCTCCTCGTATTCGTCCCTCCCGTAGGCTTCGTACGTGGCCGCATACAGGGAATCCTCTATGTGCTTGCCCTGCCTCGCGTAAAATTCGTACATAGGGTTGGCCAGCATGACGGCATACCGGCTTTCCGGGAACTCCTCGATGAGCCGTTGCCTGTATCGCTCGGCCTCGGCCATGTCGTTCAGCCTGCCGTTGATAAGGAACAGGTGGTAGTACGCGTTGTCCTTGTCGGCCACGTCCGGGAACGTTTCGGTGAGGCGCAACAGGGTGCGTCGCGCCAGGTCGAAATTTTCCAGCCGCTCCGTTTCCAGGATGCCGGCTTGATAAAGCGCGTCGCGCAGGATGTCGTTGGAAACCTGCAACTGCTCTTCCGTGAGCGGGATTTGCTGCAGGTAATACTCCCGGTTGTGCGGGTCGCCGGCCAGCGAGTCGGCCATACGCTCCCGGGCTTCGGCGAGGCTGTCGGCCAAGGCGATGCTGTCGGCTTCCGCCGTCGTCAGGCTGTCGCCCTCTTCGCCGTAGTCGTATTCCCCGAATTCTTCCGTGCGTTCCTCGTTCTTATGGCTCCTCCGCCAGTTGTCTTCCAACGGGCGCCTGCCCCACGTGCGCTGGAACAGGCGCTTGCCTTGGGCCACGGCCGACGGGTTATAGAAATACCACGTGCCGGTCTGTCCGGAAGCGCCCGCCTCTGCCCCGCGGTTGCCTGCGGGGAGTGTCGGCGTGGCGGTCGGGGTCTTGGGCATGTTGGAAGCCATTTCGGCATGCATGGCCTTGCGTGCCTCTTCCTTCTCCTGCCTTTTCAGGGCTTCGATGACCTTGTCGATGGCCTCGTTGCGTTCGTTTTCGGGCAGTTTGGCCAGCCATTGCAGACTGTCTTGCAGTTTGACGGCCGACAGATGAGGCTCCAGTTCGGTCAGGATGCCCGAGCGGCGTTCCGCCTCCTCGTAGTTTTCGTTTTCCTTGTCCAGTATGCCGACCAGTTCGGCGTAGCAGCGTTGCGCGTTGATGTAGTCTTCCTTGTCCCAGTAGATTCCGCCCAGGCGTAACAGCACCATGGCTTTGGCGATGCCGTTCTGCGTGCTCTCCTTGGCACCGGTCTCGTATGCCCCGATGCACCGGGCGGTATCCCGGTTGGCTAAATAGATGTTGCCGATGGCATAATAAATCTGGTCCTGATAGTCCTTGTTCTTCTTGTTCTTGGCCATGCGCCGCAGTTTCTTCACCATCTTGTCGTGGCGGCCCCCGGCCATCGCCTCGGTTTGCAGGATTCGGGCGTTGAAAGACAGTTCGTATGTGGGATTGGCGCGTATGACGCGCCGCAGGGACTTGTAGGCTTCCGCCTTGTTCCCCGTCTCGTTGTACAGCTGCCCCGTCAGGAAGTTCAGGCGGGCACGCTGCAGTTTGCTTTTCTCTTTCTTGACGGCTTTCTGCAAATAGGGGATAGCCTCCTTATATTGTTTCACGAAGATGAGGTAGTCGGCGTATGAGGCGTTGAATTCCCGTTTCCCCTCGCTCCCCATGCTGTCGCGCCGTATCTTGTGGAAGACGTCCTCGGCGTCGTAGGGCCATTCCAGTTCCACGTAGCAACGGGCGAGGTAAGCGAGGGCCACGGACACGATTTCCGGTTGCCCGGCATACAGCCTGCAGATGTAGTTGAACGTGGAAGCCGCCTCTATGAAGTCGCCTTGCTGGAACTGGGCTTTCCCCATGAGCAGCCATGCGTGCCGCAGGAACGGGTTGAACTCCTTTCGTGCCATGTAAGCCTTCTCCTTGGCCGTCTTCCGCTTGTTGACGTTCGATTTCGGCCGCGCCTTGATGGAATGCAGCTTGATGGCCTTCTCGCATTTCTCGACGGCGGTCTCGAAGTTCGACTTTCCCATGGCCGCCGTCGACTTGTTCCGCACGGCATACATGGGCAACAAGGCGGTGTAGTTGTCCTTATGCCCTTTTTGCTGTTCGAGCACTCCCTCCTTGAAGGCTTCCGACCCGTTGAAGTATGTGTTGAACCGTGCCGTCATGGCATGGTAGAAACGAGTGCCCGGCGTGTTCTTTTTCGTGGAACACGCCGTCAGGCCGGACAGGAGGATGAGTCCGGAAACGACGATATGTAGAATTCCTTTCCCCAATGCGCTCTTCAAACAGATAGATAACAGAAAAACACGTGTCTTATTGCCTTTTACGTCGAATAATCAGCCATGCTGTTCCCTTGCACGCCAGATAGATGAGTATGGAGACGAAAATGATGGAAGCCCCCGAAGGTATGTCGTAACGGTACGACAGGCAAAGGCCGCCCACGCAGCCGCTCTCTCCTGCCGCGACGGACAACAGCGCCATGCGCTTGAAGCTATGCGTGAAAATGTTGGCCGTCGCCTGAGGGATGGTCAGCAGGGAGATGACTAACACGATGCCCGCCACGTGCAGGCACGCCACGATGGTCAGCGCGATGAAAGACAACATCAGATATTCCACCGCCGTGACCGGAAGGCGTTGCGAACGGGCAAATTCGGCATCGAAGGCAATCGAGACGAGCGGGCGGAAGAAGAAAGTGAAGACGGCCGCGGCGACGAGCGTCAACGCTCCCAGCAAATAAAGGTCCGAGGGCGTAACCGTCAATATGTTGCCGAACAGGTAGGAGGGCAGTTCCGGAACGAAGCCCGGAGTCAGGTAACTGCAGATGATGCCTATGCTCATGCCCAAGGCCCAGAAGACGGCAATCGCCGAGTCCTCGCGCATGCCGCGCCTGCGGCTGAACCATTGTATGCCGCAGGCGGACAATACGGCAAACACGGACGCGGAGAGCACGGGAGGCAGACCGAGGCAGACGCCGATGCCGATGCCGCCGAACGAGGCGTGGGCAAGGCCTCCGCTGATGAACACCAACCGCCGCGTTACGATGTATGTGCCTGCCAGTCCGCAAAGGATGCTGGCCAGCAGACTGCCCGACAAGGCGTTCCGGAAGAATGTGTAAGACAAGATGTTCATGCGTGTCCGGCTCTCCTTTCTCCGATAATCAGCAACACCTCGTCCTTCAGCGCGTCCGGCAGGGAGATGCCGCGCAGTTGCAGGCTGCGCACCCATCCCGACACCTCATCCTCGCGCATCGTGTAGAGGATGTCCCTGAACTCCTCCGTTTCCGTTTCGCTGTACGCGGAAGCGTCCTTGTCCCGGAAACGGTCGAGCTCCTCGTCGTCATAATATTCCGCTTGCCCGTCCTCCGCGGTCGGAAGGCTTAGTCTTTCGCACACCTCGTGCCTCCCGCAACATTCCTGCGGCGCTCCGACTGCGGGAGGAATCCCGTCGTTCCCGCCTTGCGCCCGCCCTTTTCCCGACAGGCGGTTCCGCATGCCGGCGGACGCGAAAACGACGGCGGCCAACGCCGCCAAGGCCGTGAGGATGCAAACGACTGTCATGATGCTGTGATTCCGAACCCCGCCTCTTTCAGGTCGTCCCAGTAACGGGGGTAAGATTTGCTGACCACTTGCGGCTCGTTGATGCGTATTCCCGGAAAGACGAAGCAACAAGGGGCGAACGCCATGGCCATGCGGTGGTCTTCGTATGTGTCGATGGCAACGTGCGCTTGCGGCTCCGTGCGCCGCCCGTCCCAGGACAACTCCGCCCCGCCCGTCTCGCGCAGGGGGTATCCTAACTTTCCTAACTCGCGCACTAACGCCGACAGGCGGTCGGTCTCCTTGATTCTCAGGCTTTGTAGGCCCGTGAAACGGAACGGGATGCCCGACATGGCACACGTCACCGCGAACGTCTGGGCCAAGTCCGGCTCGCCGGAGAAGTCATGTTCCATGCGTTCCGCGGCAGGGAGTCGTTTGGTCAGCCGGGCGCATCGCGCTCCCTCGCCGTCGCGGACGAACTCCGTGTGCACGCCCATGGGCTCGAAAAGCCCCTGTACGGCGGAATCTCCCTGGACACTGTCCGCGGACAAGCCCGCCAGCGTGACTTCCGCGCCCTCGTCCGGAGCCAGGGCCGTCATCTCGTACCAATAGGATGCCGCGCTCCAGTCGCTTTCTATATAATAATAAGGTGTCGGGCGGTAAGGACACGGGCTCACCTTGATATGCCGTCCGTCCGTCCATTCCGCTTGCGCGCCGAAGTCTTTCATCAGCTTCAGGGTCAGTTCGATGTAGGGAAGCGAAACGATTCGCCCCGTCAGCTCCAGTTCCAGACCCTTTTTTAAGGCCGGCCCTATCATCAGCAAGGCGGAAACATATTGGGAACTGACCTCTCCCGGAAGGCTGACCCGGCCTCCCTCGCGCAGTCCCCCGTGGATGCGCAGGGGGGGATAGCCCTCCTTTTCCACATATTCTATCCGTGCGCCCAGCGTCCGCAGGGCATCCACCAGTATGCCGATGGGGCGTTGTTTCATGCGGGGCGTGCCGGTCAGCGTGTGCGTCCCGCCTTTCATCGCCCAGTAGGCGGAAAGGAACCGCATGGCCGTGCCCGAAGCCCTGATGTCGACAAGCTCGCCCGCCCCCGTCAGTGCCCTTGCCATGACGGCAGTGTCGTCACAGTTCGACACGTTTTCCGGCAAGCCCCCTCCCCCCGCCAGTGCGTGGATGACGAGAACCCGGTTGCTGATGCTTTTGCTGGCCGGCAGCGCGGCCTTATGTCGCAGGCGTGGAGGCGCGGTGAGTCTGATTTGCATGTTTTGCCCGAATGCGGATTACACAAGCACAAAAGTAGGAATTTATTTGGAGAAACCAAAAGCATTTTCTACTTTTGTGCCCGTGAACGGGATGTAGCTCAGCCCGGTTAGAGTACTCGTCTGGGGGGCGAGTGGTCGCTGGTTCGAATCCAGTCATCCCGACTGAGGAAGATGCTGACAGGCGGCATCTACCGGAAACGCAGGCAGTCTCATAAGGCGACACGTGCCGGAAGGCACGGACTTCACGGCCGGGGCAATTCCATCTTGAATACAAGCCGAAATAAACGCAAGGACAAGGGAAAACTCGATTTCCCCACGCCGGAATGCGGGTTCTTCAAACATTTCCTTTAATTTTGCACTTGCCGGTTGACTCTGCGCAGGGATATGGAAGTTTTAGTGTGGAATATAAAAAAGGAAAAGGATGAAGACAGATGTTCGGAAACGGGTGTGGTGCTTGGGGCTGGCTGTGGGGTTTTATTCCTGTGGCGGAGTAGAAGCTCAGGAAGTGGCTTCTCCGGACAGGCACTTGGTCGTAGGCATGGCGGGACTTGACAAGGGACATTATGACGACGTGTCTTTCGCGGTGTACCATAAAGGAGAGCGGGTGTTGCCAAGGGTCAGGCTGGGTATGGAAACGAACTGCCGGAAGTATGCCGGCAACTTGAAGTTGAAAAACGTGTCGGAGGAGAAGCCGGTAACGGACGATTATCGGATGCTTGCCGGAAAGCGCAGCCATTGCGTGAACCACGGAACCGAAAGGGTTTATTCCTTTGAGAACGAGGACGGCGACATACTGGACGTTACCGTCAGGGCTTACGATGACGGCGTGGCCTTCAAGTACGGGGTGAAACGGGTCTCGCAGGAAGAGTTTGTCGCGGACGAGCATACGGAATACGATGTGCCACGGGGAGCGAAACGCTGGATGCAACCGTACACGTTGGGGTATGAAGGCTTTTATCCTTTGTCCACGGACGGAAGAGCGGAGGGCTCGGACGGGAACCTCTGGGGGTATCCCGGTCTCGTGGAACTGCGGGATTCCGTGTTCATGTTGGTGACGGAGGCGAATATCCGGCGAGGGCATGGCGGCTCTTTTTTATGCAATGAGGCTGACGGCAATCGTTATCAGGTACGCTTGTTTGACAAACGGCAACCCATGGGGGATACTTGGGAATCGCCCTGGCGAGTGCTTGTCATAGGGACGTTGCCGGACGTAGTGGAATCCACGCTGGTAACCGACGTCTCCGACCCGCCGACGGCGGAAGACACATCGTGGATAAGACCCGGCCTGGCTTCGTGGGCGTATTGGGCGTACAACCACGGGGCAAAGGACTACCAAATCCTGAAAGAATACTTTGACTTGGCGGCCGAGATGAAATGGCCTTACAGCCTGATAGACTGGGAATGGGACCAGATGGGGAATGGCGGCGGCTTGGAAGACGCGGTGAAGTATGCACGCGGGCGGGGCGTGAAGCCCTTTCTATGGTACAACTCAAGTACTAATTGGTTAGACCCCACTCCTTTGTACCGCCTGAACAAGACGGAAGACCGCGCGGAGGAATTCGAGAAGCTGAACAAGATGGGTGTCTCCGGCATAAAAGTGGACTTTTTCGCCGGAGACAGCGTCTCTTCCATGGATTATTACATAGGCTTGCTGGAAGACGCGCTCAAATACGGGCTGATGGTGAACTTGCACGGGGCGGCCTTGCCGAGGGGCTGGCAACGTACTTATCCTAATTTGATGTCGGTGGAAGCCGTTTACGGGGCGGAGTGGTATAACAACAACGGCGTGCTTACCGGCCGGGCCGCCGCCCATAACGCCACCTTGCCTTTCACGAGGAACGTGGTGGGTTCGATGGATTATACTCCCGGAACTTTCTCGGACACCCAGTATCCGCATATCACGACGCATGCCCATGAGCTGGCATTGCCCGTGATTTTCGAATCGGCTTTGCAGCACATGCCCGACAGGCCGTCGGTCTATTACGGGTTGCCGGAGCTTGTGAGGCGATTCCTGTCGGTGTTGCCGGCCGCCTGGGATGATACGAGGCTTTTGGCCGGGTATCCCGGGATTGAAGTCGTCATGGCGCGCCGCAAGGGCGATGTCTGGTATATAGCGGGCATTAACGGGACGGACGACCTCAGGGTGATAGAGGTGCCGGTAGATGCCTTGGCTCTGGAGGGCGACCGCAAGGTGACGTGGTTCAAAGACGGGAGCGACGGCAGGAGTTTCCTGACGGAAGAGGACGTGCCTTTGCCGGAGGACGGGAAATCCGTGCAAGTGGCATGTCTGCCGCGGGGCGGATTTGTGGCCGTGGTGAAATAGCAGGTGTGCCTTGGAGGCTCGGTACGCCTTTCAAGACAAATCCGTTGTCTGCGTTTCCCTTTTAAGGACGTGCCAGTTTGGCTTGCAGGTCAAAGCCGGAGGCTGAAAGCCCTCAGAGACATTGGATTATAGCAAGGGTCGGCATCCAAAGGATGCCGGCCCGGAAACCCCGCGCGGGAGGAGGTATGCCCGGCGCGAGGCGCAAGGGTTACTGCACGAGTACTTTCTTTCCGTTCACCACGTAGATGCCCTTGGGCAGTCCGCCGAAGTCGGGCTTGCCGCGCCCCGTGCGGACTGCCGTGCCGTCCAACCTGTAGATGCGGTACGGCGCGTCCGCTTCCGGTGTCGCGGCGACGCCGCCCACCGCGTCGGCGAAGTCATGGCTTTCCACGAAGAAGAATTCCTTCCATTGGTCTGCGGCGCGGTAGCCGTCCGCCGCCCCTTCGGGCACGTACAACTTGCAGTTCCATTTGTTGATGTCGTCGAGGGCTTGCGTGCCGCAGGTCGGGGGAACGGACGGCTCGGCGTAGAGTTCCGTCATGGCGGTGCAGTCGGAGAAGGCCTCGTCGCCGATGCTGTCCATGCCCGCCCCGAAGGAGAAGCTCTCCAACGACGTGCAGCCCGAGAAGGCGTAGTTCCCGATTCTCGTGACCCCGTCGCCGATGCTGACTTTCTTCAACGAGGAGCATCCGTAGAACTCGTTCGTGAACACTTCCGTGGGGATGTCCGTCAGCTCGACCGTCTCCAAGGTGGTGACGCGGTAGAACGGCGAATACCCGTAGTATTCGCTTGTATCATACACGAGGTTCCGCCCTATCTTGACTTCTTTCAGGGGAGATACACGGAACATGCCGTAGTCGTCAGAATAATCTCCGTATCCCATCCGCAACTCCTGTTCCCCGTCTTCGGCAACGAAACAGACCAGGGAATCGCACTCATAGAAAGCTCCTCCCATGATGTTCGTGGTCGCGGCGGGAATGACGATGGATTTCAAACCTGAACCGTAGAAAGCACTTCCACCGATGGAAATCAGCTTTTCCGGCAAGGTGACGGAAGCGAGCGAACTGCAATCTTTAAAGCAACTTTCTTTGATGGAGGTGACACCCGACGGGATGTTGACTTCTTGCAACCGTGTACATCCGTAAAACGCGAGCGCTCCGATGGAATTGATGCTCTCGGACAGTTTCGCGGATGTCAAACCGGTACACCTGTAAAACACATCGTCCTTGATGCTTCCGGAATTATCGAGCGTAATCTGCCCGTCGGTTACCGCATCCATAGATTCGGAAAACGCGCTTTCACCTATGTCGGTGACGGTAGTACCTATTTTCAGGATTTGCAAGCCGTCGCATTCCTCGAATGCACTTGCGCCGATGCTTCCGGAGTTATCGAGCGTAATCTGCCCGTCGGTTACCGCATCCATAGATCCGTAAAACGCGCTCTTACCTATGTCGGTTACGGAAGAGCCTATCTTTATAGTCTGCAAGCTGTCGCAGTCCGTTGCGAAATACTCGGGGATTTCTGCGGTTGCGGATACTTCAATGGATTTTATATTGTCATTGCGGCTGAGCGTGTAAGGATTCAGTTCCACGACTTTCATCTCCACGCCACTGTAGCTCACCGTCCGGCCTATCACGATGGACGTGTCTTCCGGAGAGTACGTGCAGTCGATGGCCGTGCAAGTCCGTTCGGACGGGGAAACGGGGACGTAACGCACGCCGCCCACCTCGAACATGGAGCTGAGGTAATCTAATTTCTTTATCTCGCCCAAGTAACTGCCGGAATAATTGTCGTTCGCCACGTATGTCCTGTGTACTCTTCTATAATAATATCCACTAATATCCCTATAAAAAGCACCACCAATATTTTCAGGCATCGTGTTGGGAAGAAGTATGAGCTTGTCCAAAGGTGATGATGAATAAAAAGCCCCATCACCGATAGATTGCACGGAAGTCCCGATGGTCACGGAGGTCAGGCCATCGCAATCGTAAAACGCCTCGTCGCCGATAGAAGTCACCGAGTTCCCGATAGTCACGGAGGTCAGGCCGGTGCAACCGTAAAACGCCTCGTCGCCGATAGAAGTCACCGAGTTCCCGATAGTCACGGAGGTCAGGCCGGTGCAACCGTAAAATGCATCATAGCCGATAGAAGTCACCGAGTTCGGGATGTTCACGGAGGTCAGGCCGGTGCAACCGTAAAACGCCTCATAGCCGATAGAAGTCACCGAGTTCGGGATGTCCACGGATGTCAGGCCGTCGCAATTGGAAAACGCAGACGAACCGATAGAAGTCACCGAGTATTCCGTTCCGTCATATTCTACCGAAGAGGGGATGACGATTTCCCCGGAAAGATTATCGTAGGCATCGCGATAGTTGGGGTAGTAGTAGGGAGGGTAGGAAGAGTAATAGTAGGGAACATGTTCATAAGTCACTTTGCACTCCGTCCCGGACTTCTTGTTGTAGCAAATCCCGTCGACCTTGAAGTCGTAGCCGTGCGCGGCGATGCCGTACAGCGAAAGTGCCGCCGCCACGAGAAACCTGTTCGTCCTTGTAATTCTTCTCATGTGTTCTTGTTTTTTTGATAAGGCGGGTCCCGGAAATCCTTTCGCTTCGTCCGAGGGGCGGGCGGCGGAACCCTTTCCCGCCCGCCCCGGACGTTTCGTCGCGCAAAGATACGGGGTTTTGATTTTACCCCCCCCGATTAAGAAAATTTAACTCGGATTTCTTCGTCTTTAAGGATTCCGGGCGCGGCCTCCCCGCCGCCGGGACGCTCCCCGGTGTCGTCAGGACGCGGGACGCCACCGGCGCATGGAAACGGGAAAGGTTGCCGCCCGGAACGTCCGGAGGCAACCTTTCCCGTTTCCTGCCCGCCTGTCTCCCTCATCTTCCCTCATCCGCGAGGATGGCCTTCTTCACCTCTTCGGCTATCGCCGCCGCCCCTTTCTCGTTGGGATGTATGCCGTCCCGGATGAACCATTCGGAATGTCCGTCGGACGCGGAATGGAGGTCGATTACTTTCAGGCCGTTCTTCCGGGCCAGTTCCTGAATCATCGGGATGATGCCGTTGACAATCACGCTGTCCGAGATGTCAAATGCCGCGCTCATCGCCTTGACGGGGTAGGCCAGGTAAATGTCCGGGCGGGCGGGCAGAGCCTTGAACTCGTCTATCATCCGTTGCGCGTCCGCCATGAACTCGTCCTTATGCTTCCAGTTCTGCGGCTTGCTGTCGTTCGTGCCTAACTTGACGACCACGATGTCCGGGTTGAACTCCTTGCTCCACCGGAACACCTCGTCCTTCATGTAAGGGGAGTCGCCGTTCTGCAGCATCGTGCGCCCCGCCACGCCGAAGTTCCTCACCACGTACTTGCCGCCCAACAGCCGCCCCAGCACGGCGGGATAGCCTTGCGTCCCGCTCAGGGGGATGCCGTAGCCGTCGGTGATGCTGTTGCCCACGCAAGCCACCCGCTTCGCGTCCTTGTCGGGCGCGTCGAGCCCGTCCAGCCAAGCCTTCAGGTCCGCCAGCATCTGGTCGTGGTAGGGGAAGCCGTCCTTGAAGCCCCAGCCGTGCCCTCCGCCGGGGTAGACGTGCATGGCGGCCTGCACCTTCGCCTGCTGCAGCGCCGAGAAGTATTTGAAGGAGTTGGAGACGGGCACCGCCGTGTCGTCGCCGCTCAGCAGGAGCAAGGCCGGCGCCACCATGTGGCGGCGCATGTGCCGCTCGTTGGAGTACCGCAGCTGGTCGTCGCGCGAAGGCTCCTTGCCGATGAGGGAATAGACGGAGCCCTTGTGGGTCTGGTCGAGTTCCATCGAGATGACCGGATAGAACAATATCTGGAAGTCGGGACGGCAATCGAACGGCGCGTCGACCGCCACCGTGGAGGCCAGGTGTCCGCCCGCGGAGAAGCCCATGATTCCCACGTCGTAAGGGTTGACCCGCCACGCCGCCGCGTTCCGCCGTATCACGCGCATGGCTTCCTGCGCGTCGCTGAACGGCACTTCCGGATGCCCGAAGGGCAGGCGGTACTTCAGCACGGCGTAAGCGACGCCCATCCCGTTGAAGAAAGGCGCCCAGTCGTACCCCTCGTGTCCCAAGGCTATGTGCGAGTAGCCTCCTCCGGGACAGGCCAGGATGATGCGGCCCGTGGCCTTGGAAGAATCCGGCAGGAACACGCGGATTTCGGGCGCATAAACGCCGTCCTCCTGCCGCTCCGGCCCGCCGTCCCTGCCGTTCGTGTTCGGCAGCCCCTGCTCCCAAAGTTTCACGTCGAACTGCGACTGCGCGTGCAGGACTGCCTCGCCCCAGAGGGCAATCCACAGAAAACAACAAATCCAAAACCGCCTTTTCATACTCATATTCTACAATTTAAGGAATAAAAACCAAGGCAAAAATAATAAATAATATTCATACGCGGCCGAAAACGCTTGCTTTTCCTCCGTAAAATACGTAACTTTGCGAGACAACACGCGACCCATGAGAAAATACGTTCCATTCCTCGCCGTCATATTATGCTGCCTGACGGCAAGCCCCGCGCACGGTCGTAAGAAGGACAAACGGCCTGAGAAGGAGGAGATGTTCGTGGCGATGGCCGAGCCCGACAGGATGGCCGTACCGAGCCGCTCCCATCCCGTCGTCGCCCCCGTGGAGGAGGCTTACCGCCACCGCATCTACGGGGACGGGCACCGCTACGGCATAGACGTGTCGCGCTACCAAGGGGACATAGACTGGCAGACGGTGAAAAAAGACAAGGAGGTGAGTTACGTCTACCTGAAAGCCACGGAAGGAGCCTCGCTGGTCGACGTGACCTACCGCCGCAACCTGACGGAAGCGCGGAAAGCCGGCCTGAAAGTCGGCAGCTATCACTTCTTCAGTCCCACCGCGGATCCGGAGACCCAGTTCGAGAACTTCACAAACACGGTGAACCTGACCGAACAGGACTTGCTTCCCCTCATAGACGTGGAAATCAAGGGGAAAGTAAGTCCGCAATGCTTTTGCGAGAAGCTCACCCGCTTCCTCCGCATGGTGGAGAAGCATTACGGCATCCGCCCCGTCATCTACACCTCGAACAATTTCTACAACAAATACCTGACGGGGAAATACTTGGACTACAAATACATGATTGCCCGCTACTCGGAAGACGTCCCGAAGCCGACGGACGACATCATGTTCGTCATGTGGCAGTTTACCGCCAACGGGCGCATCATGGGAATCAACGGCGCCGTGGACCGCAGCCGCATCATGGACGGTTACAGTCTGGGCGACATCCTCCTCCCGAAATGAGGAAAGGCAAGAGATAAGCGAAAGGCCGCGGGAGGCCGCGGGACGGAAGCCAAGAGGCCTTTCCGGGGAAGGGGCAGACCGCAGGCCGCGCCGCCCATGCGGGGAAACGCACGGAAGGGCGGGCTGGCGGGAGGATTCCACGTGCGGCCCGCATGTCTTTCCCGTTTTCCCCCGCTTGAAAAAAAGAATCATCCGGCTGAAAAGCCGTGGCCTCCCGAAAAAGCCCGTCTTCCGCAAGCCGTTTGGCAACCCTCCGGACACCTGCTTGCCGGAACCGAGAGACGCGCGTCGGCTTTCGTTTTGTTAAAACGTCAATCCCGCCCCCGCGGGAATCGCTTTTCCGCACGCCTGTCGGGGAGACGCGGAAAATACGCGATTCTCGCGCCCTTTCTGAAAGACGGGATGTCAGCCAGAGAGGGGTTCCCGCTTTCAGAAAGTGTGGCGGACGGCGGTTTCCCGCGCTTGCGGAAGGAGGGAACGCAAGCCCGACGGGCGTTCCGCCTTGCAAAACGACACTTCGACCCAACGTCCGTTTTCCCTCCAAATAGAGAAAAAATCGCGTTCTCCGCAGTCCGTCCCGCCGTTTTAGGGAGGAAAATCCAGCTGCCTGCGGACGCGGGAATCGCCGCAAGCGGACGAAAAAAATGTTTTCTCCGCAGAAACGGAAATTTTTCTCCGCAGGAAAACGGATGATTTTGCTTAACGGATGTGAAAAACCTGCCCGAATGCTGAAAAAACGTTTCCGAAAACGGCCTTGTTTGCTCCCGGTTCGCATTTTTCAGCGGCAGTCCGCGACGCGCGGGACGGGCTTTTCCCTTTCATTCTGACAGCGGAAAGGAGGATTCTGATGTCATATTGTCAAGAGGGAGACGCGGTCGGCCGGGAGGAGGCAAGGCGGCTTACACGGGAGCGTTCATGCCGGGACACTATCCTTCCGCCGCCGTTGCCGTTCCGCCGCCCTGCCGTTCCCGCTTCCTTGGAAACGCATGTCCGCGCCCCGACGAAGCCTGGACCGGGAACCGGGGCAGTCCGCACGGGGAAGCACGACGATGCGCCGCCGCACCCCGGAGCCCCGCCCAAGCCAGCGGGCGCGGAGGATTTCTAATTCCGTGAATGGCGGAACTCGCCCGGCGGCTTCCCCACCGCCTTTTTGAATATCAGGCTGAAGCACCGCACGTTCGGGTATCCCAGCAAACGGGCGGCTTCGGCGGGTGTATGCATGCCTTCCGACAGCAGGCTCCGCGCCGCATCCAACCTCCTGACCTCAAAATATTCCTCAAAGGTCTTGCCGGTCTCGAACTTCAACAAGTCGGAAAAATAAGCCGCGGAAAGATTCAGCGCGTCGGCGCACTGCGCCGCGACAGGCAGATCTCCTTCCGACAGGCGCCCGGAATCAAGGTGCTCGTCGAGCAGGCGGTCCAGGCGTGCAAGCAAAAGCTTGTTCTTCTCCTCACGGGTAATGAACTGGCGCTCGTAGAAACGCGTGCAGTAATCCAGCAGGAGCTCGATGTGGCGCGAAAGGATGGTGCCGGTATGCGCGTCTATCGGATGGTGCAATTCTTCTTCTATGTGTTCCAGCAGGCGGGTCACCGTGGAGGTCTCGCGCCGGGAGAGGTGCAACGCCTCTTCCTTATGGTAAGAAAAGAAAGTATAGTCCCTGATGCGGCTCTTGAGCGAAGTGCGGAACAGCAAGTCGGGATGGAAGGCCAGGAGACAGCCTTTGCGGGGCAGAGCGTCTTCCTTGCTCATGCGGAAAATCTCGCCCGGCTCGAGGAACACCATCGAGGCCACGGAGTAGTCATAATATTTCCGTCCGCAACAGCAACAGCCGTCCGGACTGTCCTCTATCAGCAAGACGGCATAGAACTCGAACCTCACGGCATCTTCCTCCACTCCCGGCTTTTCCAGGTTGATGAGGCTCGCCTGCGGATGCAGCGTCTTGCCTCCCAGGCAATGACAGCATTCGCACACAGTCTTTATGTCCAATGTCCTGTTGTCTTTTTTCACTCCCGCCCGTCCCGTTTTACGCCGTCCCTGCGAAGCGTCCGTCCCCGTGCATGAACTCTTCCGCACCCGTGCCTGCCTGGCCGCCTTTGCAAAGGTAACGGATTGCCTCTCCCCGTATGTAACCCCAATTACGGATACAACAACCCTAATTACGGATTTCCCTTTTTGCCGGGACAGGCTGTCCGCAAATCCGTAATTAGGGTTACAGAAACCGTAATCCGTCTACCTGAAGCAAGAGGACGAGTCGCTACCTTTGCCGCCGGGACTTGCCTCCTCGGGCGGCAGGGGACGAACCCCGGAGACACATACGGCGGCAATGGCCGCATGCCCCTTGCACGGGGAGGGAAGTCCTTTCGGCACAAGTAAAACCATCAAAAAAAACGACAGCTTTATGGAAAAGAAGTTAAACATGACGGAAGAATGGGACAAGACGTTCCCGGAAAGCGAGAAAGTGGAACACTCGAAAGTAACCTTCCACAACCGCTACGGCATAACCCTCGCCGCAGACCTGTACGCGCCCCGCGGCGCGGAGGGCAAGCTCCCCGCCGTCGCCGTAAGCGGCCCGTTCGGGGCGGTGAAGGAGCAGGCTTCCGGCTTCTACGCCCAGACGTTGGCGGAGCGCGGCTTCCTGACCCTCGCCTTCGACCCGTCCTACATCGGGGAGAGCGGCGGCGAGCCCCGTTACGTCGCCTCTCCCGACATCAACACGGAAGACTTCTGCGCGGCGGTGGACTGCCTCTCCACATGCGACAAGGCCGACGGGAACCGCATCGGCATCCTCGGCATCTGCGGCTTCGGCGGCTTCGCCCTCAACGCCGCGGCCATCGACACCCGGATCAAGGCCACCGTCGCCTCTACCATGTACGACATGAGCCGGGTGACGGCCAACGGGTATTTCGACGCGGCGGACGCCGACGCACGTTACGAACTGCGCCGGCAGCTCAACGCACAGCGCACGGAAGACTACCGGAACGGGACGTACGCCCTCGCCGGAGGGGTCGTCGACCCGCTGCCCGAAGACGCGCCGCAGTTCGTGAAGGACTACCATGCCTATTACAAGATGCCGCGCGGCTACCACAAGCGTTCGCTCAACTCGAACGGAGGCTGGAACAAGACTTCGTCCCTTTCGTTCCTGAACATGCCGATACTCGCGTACAGCGGCGAGATACGCAGTGCCGTACTGCTCGTACACGGGGAAAAAGCCCATTCGCGCTATTTCAGCGAGGACGCGTTCAAGAAACTGCAAGGAGGGAACAAGGAGTTGCTGATTGTGCCGGGAGCCACCCACGTGGACCTTTACGACAACCCGCAAGCCATTCCGTTCGACAAAATCGAACGGTTCTACCGGGAATACCTGAAATGAAAAAGCGTGCCGCCGGTCCCGTCCGGAGATTAAGCCGGACGGGACTGGCGGCACGGCAGGAAACGCGGTGCAAGGCGAGAGAAGAGGCGGACCCGCCCGGGCTCCCGGTGCGCCGCCCGCATGGGACGAAGTCAAGTCCCGCCCCTCTCAGGCTTTCAAGTCCCGGTATCCGGTCGGCGTGCAGCCGACGCTCTTCTTGAAAATCCGCGTGAAGTGTTGCGGGTACTGGAAGCCGAGGCGGTAGGCTATCTCGCTCACGCTCAGGCTCGAACCGAGGATTTCCTGCTTGGCCACCTCTATCAGCTTGCCTTGGATGTACTCCTGCGCCGTGCGCCCCGTCTCTTTCTTGACGAGATCCCCGAAATAGTTGGGCGAGAGGTTCATCTGATCCGCGAAGTGCTTCACGGTAGGCAGTCCCTCGGACTGCGGGTGCCCGCCTTGGAAATAAGCGTCCAACTGCTCTTCGAACCTTACCAGAATGTCTTTGTTCGCCTTGCTCCGCGTGACGAATTGCCGTTCGTAAAAGCGCATGCAATAACCCAGCAGGAGTTCGATGTTGCGGACAATGAGGAGGCGGCTGTGCTTGTCCACGGGACGCGACAGTTCCATCCTGATTTTCTCCAGGCAGTCCCGGAAGATGCCTTTTTCCTCATCGGAGAGGTGAAGAGCCTCGTTCGAGGAATACGAAAAGAAGGAATACTGTTTGATGTCATGCCCCAGCGAGGTGCCGCGTATCAGGTCGGGATGAAACACCAGCCCCAGCCACTGCGGGCGGACATTCGCGGTGCGCCGGATTTCCACCACCTGCCCCGGCGCGAAACTTGTCACCGTGCCTTCCTGGTAATCGTACATCTGCCGGCCGTAACGCAGTTCCCCACACTTGGCCTGCTTCAGGTAAAGGGCGTAAAGCCCGTAGTTGAGCGTGACGTTCGCGGGGAGTTCCCGCTTGATTTCCGCGGCGTCGACGACCGAGACCAACGGATGCAGCGTTTCCACGCCATAGAGCCTGTTGCACAAGTCCACCGTGTCGAGCTTGATAAATTCTTCCATCTTGAAGCGCTTGTTTCTCTTTCAAGGAACAAATATACGGAAAAGCGGGCGCAAAGGCAAATGGAAACGTGGTTTTCCGGTTCGCCTCCGTCCCCGCCTTGCACCGTGCAGAGTCAACTGGCAAGTGCAAAATCAGAGAAAATGTTTGAAGAACTCACGTTTCGATGTTGGGAAATTGAGTTTTTCCCTTGGCCTTGCGTTTCTCTTGGCTTGTATTTTTTTCTGGGAAAGAATTGTCCGGGGTGCTAAAGTCCCATGCCTTCTGGCACGTATTGCCTTATGAGTTTGTCGGCGTTCTGTAGTGACACCTTTCTGCCACGAACAGTAGGAATTGGCGAAACAGGCGGCGGTTCCCTTCATTGCTTCCGTGATTTTCCCGTGCACGGAGAATTCGCCGCCGTTGTCCGTCGTCATGGTTTTCATCCCGTCCCCTGTATGGCAACGACAGCCTGATTGCGGTTTCCGCTACGTGTGCGGTCTCCCTGCCGTGCTTGAGTTTCTCCATGAGAATGAAGTCGACCGACTCATGACGGTGTACATAGTGGAAAAGCCGGACATGTGT
>CAYXQT010000003.1:0-43101 GCA_964466445.1 uncultured Paraprevotella sp.
GGCAACGTTCCCGCGTTGGATTCATGACGACCCCGCCCCTCTTTCATGCTTCGGGGAATTTCCCCCCCCCCGCATGAGGGCGGCACGGATGCGAAGCCCGTCGCCCAAGGCGGTGCGGACAGCCTTCGCCCGCGCGGATGTTCCGCGATGGGGTAGGGCGGTGCTCCCGCGTTGGACTCATGACGACCCCGCCCCTCTTTCATGCTTCGGGAAAATTCCCCTCCGCATGAGGGCGGCACGGATGCGAAGCCCGTCGCCAAAAGACTCGGCGAAGTCATGCGAGCTTTTCGGGGGAAACGCAGTCCGCGCGGGTTGGGACGGGATTTCTTCCCCGTCCGGTGCGGGCGTTCACAGCGCGAGCAGCTGTTCGCCGTGCGTCTTGGTCTTGATTTCCTTCGGGGAGAAAACCTTCTCGATTACCCCTTCCTCGTTGATGACAAAGGTAGTGCGGAAAGTCCCCATGTACTTGCGTCCGCACATGCTCTTCTCTCCCCACACGCCCATCTCGTTGACCAACGATTTGTCCGTGTCGGCAATCAAGGTGAAAGGTAACCCGTTCTTCTCCTTGAACTTCCTGTGCGAGTCGGCGCTGTCCACGCTCACGCCGATCACCTCGTACCCTTTGCCTTTCAGCGCGGAGTAGTTGTCGCGCAAGCTGCAGGCTTCCGCCGTGCAGCCCGGCGTGTTGTCCTTGGGATAGAAATAAAGCGCCACTTTCCTCCCTCGGTAGTCGCTCAGCAGGACTTGCTCTCCCCGCTCGTCCGCGCCCAGGAACTCGGGCGCCTTGTCTCCTACGTTCATGTCTTCTTTGTTTTCAGGTCGAACCCATCCTCGGTTCTAAGGTCGTGCGTCCCACGCACATTCGTCTATCGCGTAGTTCACGAAGTCGTTGAAAGGCTTCATCAGCTCGAAGATCCCCGCCGCCCGTTCCAGCCAGTCCCCCGCGCGGAAGAAATCGTCCGGCACCCTATGGCACACGGAATAGTCCTTCGGCCTCACGTAGTCGGGATAAGGGAAATCCTTCGGGAAGCCTTTGGGGAGGGTCTTCAGGCGGGACTCGCCTATGACGGGAAACGCCGCCTTGAAGTCCGCCGCCTCCACGATGGAACGGAACTCGTCCACCTCGTCCGCGACCGACCGCCGGACGGCCTTCAGCACCGGCGGGGGCAGGCACCACGCCCCGCCGGCCAGCATGCACCCGCCGGGCTGGAGGTGGAGGTAATAGCCGCCGTGCAGGGACTTCTTGCCGCCGGCGTTGACGTAGGCCCCGAAATGGAGCTTGTAGGGGGACTTGTCTTCCGAGAAGCGCGTGTCGCGGTAGAAGCGGTACGTGCAGTCCCTCACCGCGAGGTGCGCCACGCCGCCGTCGAACGCCGCGATGCGGTGGATGAGCGCCTGCACCATCTCCTCGAAGTAGCCCCGCGCCTCCTCGTAACGCCCCTTGTGTCCCGCGAACCACTCCCGGTCGTTGTGCGCGGCCACGTCCCGCAGGAAATGCAGTATGCAATCTGTCTTTTCTTTCATGTATGTACTCGTTTACACTCGCCAAAGGTAATAAAAAGTCCGTAAGGAAAAACGGGCGGTGCGTCCCGTGCCCCTTCCGGGGCGGAAGCCGGCATGTCGCGCCCGCGGAAGCGGGGACGGCTTCCGCCCCCCCCGCATTCAGGAAGCCGCCGTCCCGCCGGGCGGCCCGTTCCCCCGCTGTCCCGTCCTCTTCTTCAGATAGTCGTCCAGGCTCATGCCCTCCATGCGCCCGAAGCAGTTCCGGGCCGTCTTGCAGGAGCCGAAGCCCGCCCTCACGCAGTCGTTCACCGTGCGTATCGTGCCTGCGGCCACGCCCCGCTTCAAGGCGTCGATGCGGTAAGAGTTGATGTAGTCGTGGCAGTTGTTGTAGCCCTGGCTCCGGAGGCACTGCAGCAGCAGATGCCGGTTGATGCCCGTGGCCTCGCACAGGCGGTCCCGCCCGAACGTGTTGTCCTGCCACTCGCGCCCGTGCTGCATGAAGAACTCCACCCTTTCGAAGCGCCGCCGGTTGGCTTCGTTGAAGTCCTCCCTTTCGGCGCGCACGATGACCTCCTCCGTGGGAGCCTCGTCCACTTCCACGATTTCGGGCTTGGGCAGATGGACGGCCATGGTCTCCAGCGTCCGGTAGAACAGGTACATGTTCAGGAGGCAGAACAGGTAGAAATAGACCAGCAGCAGCGTGGCGTTGAACACGGCCGTCACCACGACGTAGAACGACATGTTCAGCCCCATGGCGGTCACGTAGCCTTTCAGGTAGCGCGGAATCTCCGCGTCCTTGACCAGCTGCCGGGGCAGGCGGAGTATGTTGGCCACGTAGTACACGGACAGGCCCAAGCTCGCCAGGCGGAACAGCATGTCCGGCCTCCACCAGCAACCCGCCAGTTCGGAGTAGGTATGCACGATGACGGGGCGGTTCCCCAGGAGAAGCCCGGCGGCGTACGACAGGATGAGGAGGATGGCGGGAGAGGCGTAACGCCACATCCGGCCCCATTGCAGGTAACCCGGCATGGGGATGCTCAGGGGGTAGATGCCTTGAAGGAAGCAGGTGCACACCAGGCACAGGAGCATGAAAGGATGGAGCAGGCCGATGTTCTCGAACCTCAGCAGGGAGGTGAACGGGATGGCCGCGCAGCACAGCCCGCCGAATATGCCCATGACCCACGCCAAGGAAAGGTACTGCACCTTGTACCGCGAGTACAGCGACAGGACGGAAGCCATCATCAGGTGGACGGTGGCGATGACGACTGTGGAGATGAGGACGAACGTCTGCATGCCGGCGAGTTGGTGAAGACGGGCGTTCAGGAGAAGACCTCCTTCAGCACCTCCGGGGATTTCAGCTCGGGAAATTCCGGGACGTGCAGGCGGTAGTAGTCGTTCAGCACCTCGACGTAACGCTCCCGCTGCCTGCGGCTCATCGCGAAAAGGCGCATGGTGTCGTAGTTCATCCGCATGAAGACCGGAATGGCCGCCGCCTCCTCCGGCTCGAGGTAGGAGGGATGGGAGGGGCGGCGAGGCACGAAGCAGGCGTTCGCCATGTCGAAGTAATCCCCCTCGTGCCACGCCTCCACGTTGGGGTAGAAGCCGAGGAAGCGCGTCAGGCGCGTGATGAACACCAAGTGGAAGTTGGAAAAGGCGCGCTCGCTGGCGTCCAGCCACTGCAGGGAATAATATATATAGGAGAAGAGAGGCTCGCCCCCAGCCTCGTGCCTCAGTGCACGGTGCAGGAACTCGGCGAGGAACAGGGCGATGGAAGACTTGTACGGGTCGTAGGGCAACGAGCGGTAGGCGTAGCCGAACCGCACGTCGCGCATCCGCTGCAAGGCGCGCTTCTGGCGGTAGTCGAAATCCATCTCCAAGATGGAAAGGGGGCGGAAGAACACGCTCCTGACCCCCGCCCTCCGCGACCGCGGCAACCTCACCATGAAAGGCACCGTACCCCGCTCGGCGGTGAAGATGTCCACAATCAGGGAATTGTCGTCGTATTTCAGCGCGTGCAACACCACGCCCCGCGTCTTCTTCTGCATCGTGCCTCCGTTTTCAGGATTAAAGTTAGGAAAAAACGACGGAACGCGGAAAGAAATCGCCGAAAACGCGTTTTTTTGAAAGATTTTCCCCGATTTGTTTTGCAGGTTCGAAGAAAAGCGATACTTTCGCATCGCCAACGGAATGCGGCGAGCCACGGGCGCAAGCCGCTTCCCGCAAGCAGGGGAGAGGAAGCTCCGGGCGTGCCGGTCCCTTCGTCTATCGGTTAGGACGAGAGATTTTCATTCTCTAAAGAGGAGTTCGACTCTCCTAGGGACTACCAACTTGAACGAATTTTGAACGCGAGAATATGGCAAACCACAAATCAGCACTGAAAAGGATACGCCAGTCCGAGAAAAGAAGACTCCACAACAGGTATTACGCCAAGACCATGCGCAACGCCGTCCGCAAGCTGCGCGCCACGACGGACAAGGCCGAGGCGGAGGAAATGTTCCCCCGCGTGCAGAAGATGCTGGACAAGCTGGCGAAAGTGAACATCATCCACAAGAACAAGGCCGCCAACCTGAAGTCCAAGCTGGCCGTTCACATCAACGGGTTGGGATAAGCGGCACGACTCCGGGAAAGCAGGCAGTTCGACACTTCCCGACGCTCTCCCGGGCGGACTGAAGCTCGGCGGAACGCCGGGCTTTTTTTCGGACGGGCACGCCACATCCGCCTTTGGTTAAAATTTTGGTTAAATTTTATTAAGGGCGATTGGATGTGACGAGAAAAATGTTAGTTTTGCACATCAATAGGTCGGCGACGGGCAAACGGCGGATTCCGCCGCCCCCGAGCGGGCCGATGGAAAGGAATGGATGAAAGCCGGCCGCGGCCGGTCTCGGATACTTGCTTATTGAGAGAAAAGAACAGAGTATTAATGTGTTTTTTAAATTTATGTAGTATGAGAAAAGAGTTTATGAACGTGGCTCTGATCGGTGCGCTTCTGGTCGCATCGACGAGCGTGATTCCGTCTTGCGACGACTACGATGACGACATCGCCAACCTGCAAGGGCAGATTGATGCGCAAAAGGGGTCGTTTGGAGAGACGGACAAGGAGTTGAAGGATGCCCTGACGCAGGTGCAGACTGACTTGACGCAGGCGCAGACTGACTTGAAGCAAGCGCAGGCTGACTTGACGCAGGCGCAGGCTGACTTGAAGCAGGCGCAGGCTGACATCGCAAGCGCAAAGGATGAGGCTTCCAAGGCCGCCGCCGAAGCCAAGGCAGAGGCCGCACAAGCCAAGCTTGATGCCGCAAACGCCGCACAAGTCGCCGCACAAGCCGCACAAGCCGCCGCAACGGCGAAGGAAGAGGCCATCAAGGAAGCCCAACGCCTCGTGGATGAATTGAAGGCTCAAATCCCCGATGTCTCCAAGTTCTTGACCGAAGCCAGTTTGGATGATTATGCCAAGCTCACTTACGTGGATGCCCAAGTCAAGGCCGTGACGGAGGGTTTGGATGCCGCTACCGGAAGGCTGACGGAAATCGAAAAAGTGATGGAAGACATCGGACTTACGCCCGAAGCCCGCGAGGCATTGAAGAGCTTGGGCGGCATCCAGAACGTGCTGGCGCAACTGAACACCCAGCAGGAAGCCATCGACAACTTCACCAAGCAGTTGGGAGATCTGGACACGAAAGTGGACGACAACCTGAAGGCAAGCCTTGACTCCGCCGATAAGTGGGTTGAGGGCTTGCGTGCCGAATACACGAAGGTTCTGGAAAATTATGTGCAGAAAAGCGACTTGACGACCACATTGGGCGACTATTACACCAAGAAGGAAGTGGACAGTCTGCTTGATGTCGTAAACGGGAGCATCGCCAGTCTGAGTACAGACTTACAAGGATCACTTGATAAGGTGAACACGGACTTGGGCACAAGGATTGACGATCTGAACACAGAGCTGACCGATAAGATAAACGAGGACATCAAGAGCGTCGAGGATAAGGTAGGCAAGGTTAATGCCAACCTGATTACCGTGCTGGGCAAGACCTTGCGCGGACTGGTGTTCTATCCCGAACTGTACGTGGGCGGCATCGAGTCGTTCGAGTACGGCTACCTGTATTACGGGCATTTCAAGCTCCAGGGAAGACCGGAAGACACGATCAACTACGACGGGAAAAACAGCAAGTTCACCGTAGCGAATTCCCTTTACGTTCCTAACGGCACTGACTCCCTTACCTACAATCCTACCGACACGATTGTGTACCATCTGAACCCGTCGACCGCCTCGTTGGAAGGATGCGAGTTGAACTTCATTTCGAGAGAAGTGGATGTGGTTAGCCGTGCCAAGGGCGACGGAACAGCCGCCAATCTTCAAATCGTGGAAGGCTTCAAGGTAGAAGACGGCAAGGTGAAAGTTCCCATGAAGGCCGACGGCCCCAAGATTCTGACCAACTATGCGGCAAAGCTGACTGACGAAGGCAACGGGTCGGCAGGCGACATCTTCGCCCTCCAAGCCAAAGTCCCGGCAGCCAACAAGGAGGAGAATGACACGGTCATCACCTCCGACTACGCCATGCTCTACGGCTCCAAGGTTATTCCTCAAGCCATAGCGTTCTCCAAGAAGAAGTTCGAGAATTTCGACTACGACGAGAGCGCGGACACGACGGGCGCGGGCATAGCATGCACCGGGAAGAATAAACTGTACCGTGAACTGCTCAAGTGGCCCAAGAAAGCCGTGGCCAAAAAATGGGCGATTACCCTGAACTTCGACGACGAGACGGGCTTCGACCTTAAGGACATCCTCTGCATCCACTACAAGTGGGAGACCGATACCAAGAACTACGGCGACCACCTCGCGTGGGCTTACGGCGAGGAGGCTCAGTACGGCTTGAAGTACAACTATGAGCTCGTGAAATATACGGTCGAGGGCTACACGAAAGGCGAACATGAGTACGCCACGGTGGACGCAGACGGAATCGTCAAGCCCAATAAGGTGGGCGACCGCACGACCATAGGCCACGAACCGCTGGTTCTCGTGACCGTTCAGGACGAGAAGAAGAATGTCGTGCTCTACGGCTACGTCAAGGTGAGGATAGTCGACAACAAGAACAAGGTGATGGATCCGATTGCGAAGAAGGACACTGTGGAAGACTGCAGCGGTGACAGCGTGAAAATCGACTGGACTCCCGTTCCGGCGGAGGTTCTGGCCAAGCTGAACATGACCGACGCGGAATTCAAGGAGACGTATGAACTCGAATTGGGTGAGGACGGCTCCGCAACGCAGTGGGAACCCGCGGGCTCTCCCGTGACCGATGCCACTCATTTCAACGGTCTTACGCCTAACCTGTACTGGGGTACAGTGAAAGAAAACAAAGACAAAGACCTGGTATGGTCGATGGACGCTTGCACACAGCAGAAGGTTTACGAGAGAGAAACCCCGGTAGCGCACTCCAAGACCATCTATGTCCGTTACAAGAGGAAAGGCGAACAGAAGGTGGATTTCGCGGTTTACGTGCCCTTGACGCTGACCATCAGCCGCGACAAGTACGCGATTGAGTCGTTTGAAGGGTACTACGACATAAATCCCACGGTTTGGGGCTGGAATCCCGACGACAAGATTTGTAAGAAGCCGGACGTGGAGGGCAATCCCGGCATGAACGTGGAAGTACCGGGCACGAAAGTGGATGCTTCCCCCGACACATGCGACACTTACAGTCAGCACTTCATGGATGTCTTCATGGGCGCGAAGTTGGATAAACTTCCCGCGTATGCAGAGGGCGACACCGTCTTGTACTTCATCGGCGGTTACACCATTCCGAAGCCGAATGGAGGAGAGTGGAAGATTGTCGTCAAGGAGAATATGGCATACAGTCAATGCACTAACAAGCAAGTACCTGCGCCGACGAACGAGGATGCCCAAAGTGCGCATGAATATCCTCTTACCAAGGATGCGGGCGTGTACGTGGACACGTTAGTTTATATTGATCAGGAAGATGACAACCACCTGCTTGCTACGATTGATCCCGATACGAAGACAATCAAGTATGCCACGACCGAGGCGGCGAAAGAGTTGCTCAATGCCTACGGCACTACCGACAAGAGAGAGCCCAAGGCGTTCCTGAGAGTCGGCGTGGCGTTGACGACGGGGTGCGGTACCATCCTGCCTGTGACGGACAATTGGTTCGACGACTACATTCTCCGTCCGGTCAACGTGGTGCCCGTGGAAGGGAAGTACTTCACGGATGCTCTGGACAACGGTTCCCCTCTGAACGTGGCGGACCTCATCGACTTGAGCGACTGGCGTAATAACGGCAACTTTAGCCAGCATCTTAACTACTACCACTTCTATGGTGTTGATACCATCAAGATAGTCAACGACCCCAAGCAGATCCTGACCAACATCGATGGAGAAGACCCGTGGAAGTCGCTTGCAGAGACTGCTCCCAACACTGTGTTGGAGTACACGGAGGGAACCAACAACTTCTCTTCGCTGTCGTCAATGGCTGACCTTACGGCGGCAATGGGTAAGATTACTTTGATGAACAACGGCACTCCTATCCTGAGTGAGTACAAGATGAGACTCCCTGTCATCGTCAAATACGGCTGGGGTACAGTGAACGCGTTCATTGAGGTAACGGTTAAACCTAACAGGGGTTATTAAAAGTCGGGAATTTCCCCGTTAGTGTTGGAAATGGCAAATGTGAGAGGTGTGCTTTTCTGAAAGGGGAAGCGCACCTCTCCTTGATTTGAAGAGAAGGAGCATTGAAGCCATGAGAAGTAAGATTTGGGTCGCGGCGGCCCTGCTCGGCACCGCCTTCGCGTTAGGTGCCTGCAACGGGCGGAAGTCCGGGGAGACGATGACGGAAGCGGAGCGGTTCAAGAGCGGGCTGACTGCCGACGACACCACGCAGATGCTGAAAATCTGCAACGATTGCATGGACACGCTGAAAGCCGGACGGGTGGAGGAGGCCCTGAAGGTCATCTACGCGGCGGACAGCGTGAAAGGAGCGGTGCCGCTCACGCCCGAACAGAAGCAGGAGCTAAGGAACACGTTCCGCTTGTTTCCCGTCATCGACTACCGGATGGTCAGTTTCACGTTCAACACCTCCGGCCTGAACGATGTGAAGTACGAGATAAAGTTCTTCGAGAAGGAGGAGGGAGACCCTACTCCCAACATGACAGCCTTCATGTTCAACCCCGTGAAGCATGACGGGAAATGGTATCTGACGGTGAAGCAGTCCAACCAGGAAGTGCTGGACAGGTGAAGTATCCCGAACTTGTAAAAACGACGACATCATGAGGAAGACAACGATAATCGCGATAGGGCTCTGCGCGTGCGCCGCTTGCCCGGCGGGGGCGCAGACGGAGGAGAAGTACGAGTTCCATCCCCACGGGACCCTGCAACTGCAGGGCGGCGCGGCATACACGCTGGGCGAGGCGGACTTCGGCGACCTCGTGTCGCCCGCCTTCGCCGTGCACGGTGGCTACCGGTTCACGCCCGTGTGGGGCTTGCGGGCGGGTGTGTCCGGCTACGAATCGAAAGGGGCGTGGGTGAACCCGCTACAAGTGTACAAGTACAACTACCTGCAAGGGAACGTCGACGTGACGGTGGACCTCGCCAACTGCTTCAGGTACAACTACAGACGGGTGGTGAACCCTTATCTGTTCCTCGGAGTGGGGCTGAACGGCGCGTTCGGCAACGACGAGGCCGTGGCGATTAACGACGCGGGACACCGCTTGGAGAACCTGTGGCGCGACAACCGCATAGGAGTGGCGGGCCGCGGCGGCATAGGCGCCGACATCCGACTGTGCGGAAGGGTCTACTTCAACATCGAGGTCAACGCCAACATGACGAGCGACAAGTACAACTCCAAGAAGGCGGAGAACCTCGACTGGGTGTTCAACGCCTTGGGCGGCCTGACCATCAAGTTGGGCAGGACGCACAGGAAAGTGGAGGCGGTGGCGCCCGTCCCGGTGACCCCGGCGCCCGAGCCGGTGAAGAAGGAGCCGGAGAAGCCGAAGAAGCCCGAACCCGTGGCGGTGGTGGAGAAGAAGCCCGAAGTGAAGGCGGAGGAATTGCGCGAGGACGTGTTCTTCAAGATAAACTCCGCCGCAATCGGCGCGTCGGAGGAAGCCAAGATAGAACGCCTTGCGGCTTACCTCGCCGCCCACCCGGAGGCGAAGGTCGAAATCTGCGGCTATGCCGACAAGGCGACGGGAAACGCCGAAATCAACAGCGGACTGTCGCGGAAACGCGCCGAGGCGGTGTCGCAGGCCTTGCAGGACAAGGACATAGACGCCGCGAGGATACGGGTGGACTACAAGGGGGACACCGTCCAGCCCTTCGACGAGGCGGTGAAGAACCGCGTGTCAATCTGCATTGCCAAATAGCGGGGGCGTCCCGCGCCATTGCGGCCGCCGTGCGAGGCAAGGCAGGCTCCTCCCGCCCGAAAGGGAGCCTGGCCCGCGCCTCCCGCGGCGGCCTTCCTTTTTGTCGCGGTTCAAGGGGGACGGCCGGGAACGGCAGTGGGAATGGCGGACAATCAGGTAAGCGGGAGTCCCGCGGCGGGCGGCCCGCCGGCGGGTCCCGCCTCTTGAACGGGCGGCTCAAGGCGGGATTCCAGTCCGCCTGTCCTTGGCGGGTTCCGCCGGGGCACGAAAAAATCACGCACGGAAGGCGTCAGCATGCGCCTGCCTCCGTGCGTGATTTCCGTAAGGGACGGATTCGCCCCCTGCTGCGGAGAAACGGCTGTCTGTTCCAGGCGTGCAGAATGTTACGGATGAAGTCTTGAAACTGAACAACGGACAATTTACGCAGGAAGTTCCTGCGCAAATTCAGGACGTGGAGAAAACCGTTTCCGCCATTTACAGGATGGGGATTAAGGAGATAGAAAAAGTAAATCCGCCGAAGAAATGGAAAGCATTCAGGTAATTCGTGACATGTCCTGACATTCCACGAAATGGCCGCTTTTACCGCTCAAATTGATTTTTGGGCGGTATTTTTTATGATATTCAGCGGCAGATGACAATTCCGGATTTATGAACGAATGCTTTTCTATAAGGTTTATAATATATCAACAGTCTTGAACAATACGAAAACACCCGATTTCACATTCTTGGGTGTAAAACCGGGTGTTTGTTTTGCAATCTGCCGTTTTTCAGCATTTACTGCGGAGAAACAGGGATTCGAACCCTGGGAACGGTTACCCGTTCACCGCATTTCGAGTGCGGCCCGATCGACCACTCCGGCATCTCTCCTCGTACAAGGGACAAAGTTACATTTTTTTTGGATACGCGGACGAAAAGTCACGGAAAAAAGCGGGAAAAGGTGAAACAAAGTTCACGACAGGGGGCCGGAAGCCGTGCCGACGCACCGGTTCCCGCACTTCTCCGCCCCTCCGTCCCGGCCAAGGGCGTGGATGATGACTGCGACACGGAAAAGGGGGCGGGACTTTCCGGAGACGGAGTGTCCCGTGTCGCAAGTGCATGGACACCTGACATGGGGAGCGAGGGCACGCGGCAGTGAATCCCGCATACCGGGCTGTCCGGAACAAGCCCGCCCGCCGGAACGTCCGGGAAGTCAGAACGACACGGAAAACGCCTCTCCGCTGACAAAATGAAAGGTTCTTGCGGAGTCCGCGAGGCACGGACGGCGGCTACGGGAGGGCATTTGGAGAGGTTTCCGCCCCGTTTCGGATACGTTTTTTTCACATTCCGGGCGTTTTCTTAACATCCTTTCACCGAAAACGTCCGTTTTTGTGCCGAGAAAAATTTCCGTTCCTGCGGAGAAAACACTTTTTTTGTCCGCAGGAAAATCCGGAAAAGCGCGGTTTCCGGCGGAAATCCCTCCCGAAAGCGGCGGAACGGACTGCGGAGAACGCGATTTTTTCTCTATTTGGAGGAAAAACGGGCGTTGTGTCGAAGTGCCGTTTTGTCAGGCGGAACGCCCTCCGGGCTTGCGCGTCCCCCGTCCGCAAGCGCGGGGAATGGCTTTCCTCCGTCCGTTTTGATGGCAAAACTCTTTCCTGGCTGACATTCCGCTTTCTGAAAACGGCGCGGGAATCGCGTATTTCCCGCGCCGCCCCGACCGGCGTGCAAATACGCGATTCCCGCGGGGTCGGAACTGACGTTTTGACAAGACGGCAGGCGGCGGGAACCGCGTCTTCCGGCCCGTATCGGCAAGCGTCGGAGCGGTTACTGGGGAACGTCCTGCGGCAGCGGCTTTCCCGGTACGGCCCGCACGGCCTTCGCGGACGGCGGACGAACGACGAGACGGCGGACGAACGACGAGACGGCGGCCTTGGGGAATGCCGGCGGCGCGGCGGAAGAGACCCTTCCCGTTCCGCGCCCCGCCGGGGAGGGCAAGCCCTCATCTCGTCAGCGAGAAGCGCAGGTTGAAGCCGAAATCCTGCGTGACGGTGGGGTACGCGCTCGAAGAGAGCAACGGCTTGTTGCGCTGGCGGTCGTAGTAGAGGCTCAGGGTGACGTAGCGGCTCATCGTGTAGTCCATGCTGAACGACGACTTGATGGCCTTGTTGCCGCTCGTGGCTTCCGACAGCGATGTCAGGATGTTGCGCGTGATGGCGTCCTGGTTGCGGAAGGAGAAGTCGAAGCGCAGGTTCAGGTCGTGGCTGATGGCGCGGCTGTTCGTCGTCGAGGAAGTCGTGTTGCGGTTCGCGTTGCGGTTGTTGGCGGCGTTCCCTTGCCTGCCGCTCCTTCCCCCCGGCGCTCTCCTCCTGCGTCGTCCGAAGAGGGAGGAGAACTTGAAGTCGCTGATTTTGTACCCCCATCCCACGACGAAGTCGTTGCTGCAAGCCTCGTTGATCTGCACCGCGGTCATGCTCAGGGTGAGGACGCGCGTCTTGCGGTATTCCGCCTTGAAGGTCATGTTGTTGTTGAGCGTGAGGTCCAGCCCCGCCAAAGGCGAGAAGGCCTCGTTGATGGAGACGGAGCTGATGTCGTACATGCTGCTCGGCACGATGGCGTTGTCCGTGGCGTTTTGTATGAATCCGAGGTCGCCCATGTACTCCATCCAGCTGCTGTACGTGTTGTAGGAGCCCACGGAGTAGACGCTCTTGTAGGAGTGGTTGAGGGTGACGCTCTTGAAATGGTCGCGTATCCAGGGCAGGTAGGCCAGCCCCTTGTAGGACACCGTCCAGTTGGGCAGCATGTGCGCCAAGGTAGGGAAGATGTCCAACGGGGAGTTGGCGTCCCCTCCGCCGGTGTAGGCGGCGAGGAAAGCCGGTATCATCACGTCCGACGAGTACTTGTCCACGGCGCCGTTGGCGGGGTCGAACTTCCCTTTCAGCCCGGTAGCCGCGGGATAGGTGGCGCCGGCGTACCGCGCTTCCACTCGGTCGCGGAACGTGTTGAGGTACTGTTGGAAGCGGGTGAAGGTCTTGCTGTCGTATCCGTTCCCGGCGTTGCCCCGGCTTTCGAAGGCGGACTTGATGGAGATGGTGGTCATGGTGAAGCTGCCGCTTTGCGTGGTGGGCATTCCCTCGTACATGTACTGGATGCTCTTGTTTTTGTTGACGGTGCGGCTGGCGTTGAGGTCTATCTTCAGGTCGGGTATCGGTTCGAGGGTGGCTTTTATTTGGAGGTCTTCCATGGCGTTGGTGGTGGCGGGGGTGCTGATGCTGTCGTTGTCGAGCAGCCATCCGCGCCCGTCGGCTTTCCTGATGTAGCCCTCGCCGGTGAGTCCGAAGGCGAAGTCGAGCCCCGGCTGGAGCCCTCCTGCCGACCGTTGCCCCAGCATGTCGCCCACGTTGGGCAGGAATCCCGGTAGCGACATGGCGAACGTGTTGCGGTAGCTGAGGCTGACGTTTCGCACCATCATGAGGAAGCGCGTGGCGCCTTGCAGGTAGGGGTACCAGGGCTTCTCCCTTGCCGGTGTCTTGGCGATGACGTTGACGCGCAGCTTCACGCTGTCCATGTTGAGGATGCGTATCTTGTTCTTGTCGAGTTTCTTGAACTTGATGGGATAGCGTCGTCCCTCCTCCGTCACGGCGGTGACGCGGATGCGCCGGCTCTTCTGGTTGTGCGCCAGCTCCACGGTCGTGTCCGGCCTCAGGGTTACTTCCCCGGCGAATCCCTTGAACTTCGGGTTCTTCACCTTGGCGTTGGCCGTCCCCTTGGCGTTGTCGGCGGTCTTGCCGCCGTCCTGTCCGTCCGCCGTGCTTCCGTCCGCCGCCGTGTTCCCGTCCTTGTCTTGTCCCTCCTCCTTTTCCTTCTCTTTCCGCGCCTTGGCTTTCTGGCGTTCGCGGTTGCTTTCGTCCTTGGCTTTCTTCATCTCCCCGGCCGAGAATTTCTTGTTGACTTCCCTCAGGAAAGGAGAGAAGTTGTACAGGTTCTCCAGGTTGAAGCGTCCGTTCACGGTGGCCGAACGCTGGTTGTTGATGGTGTTGCCGTAGGAAGAGCCGTCCTCCTGCTCCATGCCGCGCTCCCAGGAGTAGTTGGCGGTGTAGGTTCCGTCGAGCGAGATCCAGGAGAAGCAGGGTATCTTCTCGAGCGGCGCCTTGTAGGAGAGCGTGGCGTCCTGCTGGTAGTCGAGCGGCGTGCCGAAGCCCTTGATGCTGCGCCACACGGAGTCTTTCCAGGCATGGTACTGGTCGGCGTAGAAATCCTTGTTGACGGGGACGTTGGGTTCCTCGATTTCGGCGTGCGTGGCGGAGTTGAACGAGAAGTGCAGGTTTTTGGTCAAGTCCCATTTCAGGCTGAAGTCGCGGTTCCAGAGGAACTCCTTGGAGAAAGACAGAGGCAGCGACATGGGGTCTTCCAAGTTGTCGATGTCCCGTTCCTGGTATTCGTAGTAGTTGCGCAGGATGTTGGTGTTGAAGCTGATGTTCTGCGGGATGTAGTTGAAGCTCTGGTCGCGTATGATGTCCCACCATTTGCTTTTGCTCTTGATGCTCTTCTTGAACGGCTCGAACGGCTTGTAGACGGGCGAGTAGCTGTAGTTGAACGCGCCGTTCCAGTTCTTTTCGGTTTCCCATGCGGTGGTCTCTCCCGTCTTGTCGGTGACGCTGTGTGAGTAGCTGAAGGAGAAGTTGGCGGGGTCGTAGGGCATGGGGTGCTTGGGCGTGGCGATGTTGAACTTCACGTTGCTCAGGCTGAAGTTCTTGCTTGTGGTCTCCGTGGTGGTGAGGCTGCGCAGGGAGTCTTTCTCGTGTTCCGTGGCGCAGGCGTCGAGCGCGTCGTCGAGCAGCATGTCCGTGTCGAGGGGGTTGAACTTGGGCTTGACTACTTCCTTGCTGTAAGAGTAGTAGACGGGGGCGGTGAAGTGCAGCTTTTCGGGCAGGAGCTTGCCGAGCTCGAAGTTGGTGGTGATGCTGTAGTCGTAGATGTCCTCCTGGTTGCGCTCGTTCACCTTGTCCTCGATGCCTCCGAACCCCGCCGTCTCCATGTGTCCGGTCAGGTTGACGGAGCCGAGGTCGGAGAACTGTACGTTGAGCGCTCCCTGTGCGGCCCATCCTCCGTCGTTGCTGTATTCCTGGAGCCGTAGTTCGTTGGCCCACACTTCCACCGACTTGGTTTCGCGCGCGTTGTTCCGCACGCCAATCATGACGGTCTTCACCTCTCCGAGCGTGGGGTTGCCCATGACGCTCACCTTGTTGTTGGGCCGGCTGTCGTCGTAGATGGAGAAGAGGGTGGTCAGGTTGGTGTTTCCGAGGCTCTTCTCGCGGTTGCGTTCCTGCTTCACCTTGGTGAACGCGGAGAGGTCGATGTCGAGCATGTTCTCTTCGGGCCACACGGCGCGGCACTGGTCGGCGGAGTAGGTGTCGTATCGCCCGGCGGCGGTGAGCTTCAGGGGTATCTCGTATTCGTAGAAGTTGTTCTTGTAGTCGGAGCCGACGCGCACGAAGATGCTGGTCTGGTTGTCTTCCGTGTCGGTGACGTTCTCGGCGAGGGCGTTGGCGTGGACGAACATCTGGAGGTGCTTGTACTGCCGCATGTCCAAGCTGGTGTTCTTGTACACGGCGCGCGCGTCCCCCGGTGCGAGGTTGCGGACGACCAGCGAGAGTGCCTGCTCGTTCTCCTCCGCCAGCTGGCTTTGGGCGGGGTCCACGACGCGGCTTATGCCGGGAGGCAGCACGTAGTTGACGGGCGTCTTGTCGTTGTTCTCCTCGATGTTGACGGCGGAGATTTCCATGCTTCCGTTGACGGCGGGCATTTCTCCGGCATAGAGGTTCTGCTCGTAGGAGCGCCACTCGGCTTTCACGAGGTCGAGGGTGGCGAAGCGCAGGATGACGGGTTGCTGGAATCCCGTGAGGAACAGCCGCATGAAGCGTATGCTCGCGAAGTCGTTGATGTTGCCCACTTTCTTCTGGTACTCGTCGAGTGGGACGCGGAACTGGTACCAGTTCACCTCCTCGGTGTTCCCGTTGCGGAGCTTGACGCTCGCCGTCCGCTTGTCCACGATGTGGTTGCGCCCCACGACGAAGTCCTCCGGCCGGATGCTGACGCGGTATTGGTAGTATTTCTCGTATTCGTTGAGCGTGTAGTCCTGGTTGATGTCCTCCACGTCGGGGGTGGTCTTGTAGGACGTGTCGTAGTTCTCGTTGGCGTTCTCGTTGGAGCGCGAGTTTCCTTCGGGCAGGTTGATGCGCTTGTAGCGTTCGAGGATGCCGCGTTGTTGCGCGTCGTAGTCCGACCCGCGGAAGTAGTGGTAGTCGTCCCCGGCGGGGTCGCCCGCGAGGGAGTCGTAGACTTGCGGGTTCACCTTGCCTTGCACTGCGGTGAGGAAGTCGCGGTAGGCGTCGAACGTGCGTTCCTCCTCGCTGTTCAGTCCGTCGAGCCCGATGTCCTGCCGTTCCCTCGTCCCGGCATTGTTGTTGAAGGCGTAGACCACGCTGGTGGCGCTGGGCACCCGTCCCCATGCGGTTACCGTGTAGTAGTTGGCGTTGCCGTCGGCGGGCATGCCGCTTTCGTAGAATTTCTTCCCGTCGTGCAGTATGTCCTCGCTCACTTCTCCGAGGTCGATGTAGAAGTCGCCGCCGTAGTCGCCTGCGAGTCCGCGTGTGTAGATGAAGGGGTCGAGCAGCCAGAACTCCACGTACTCGATGTTGGCGGTCTCGAAGTCGTTGGTGTCGAGCTTGCGCATCATTCCTCCCCAGCGCGCCTTGGGGTTGTCGAGCCTTCCTTCGGGGGTCAGCACGGGGTTCAGGTTGTAGGCGCCGCGCTCGGAGGGGTAGAAGGCGAGGTTCATGACGGGGAGCGAGGCCGCCGAGTTGTAGCTTGTCTGCGTCTTGTTGGGATAAAGCTCGCGCTCGAACACCTCGCGGACGTAGTGGTTGGAGAGCTGGTCGAGGTCGCTCTTGATGTGCGCCGGGGTGAGCGAGGAGCTTTGCCGGGTGAAGAGCGGGTCGACGGTGTACCAGCTGAGCAGGGCGCGGTTGTACCCGGCTCGTATGTCGTTTATCAGCTTGCTCTCGTCGAAGTCGGAAGGCACGCTGGAAATCATCCACGAGGCGGGCTGCATCACGCTGATGCCGTTTTTCGTGTTCTCGAAGTCGTCGATGTAGGAGGCGTTGCCCTGTATCTTCCTGTTCTGCCCGGCGATGAGCTGTGCGAACTCTCCCGTGAAGCTGATTTGCGACGGCTCGGACACGTCGATGAGCGGAATCTTGTCTATCAGTCCGGTGAGCCACTGGCTTTCCTTCTTCCACGAGAGGTTGACGCCCCAGAGCGTGTTCTTGAGGGGCTCCTCTCCCATGTTGACTTTCGTGGTGAGGGGCTGTTCGTTGAGGAACATGAACGTGCCGCCGAGTGTGAAGTCCTTGTTGACGTCGTATTCGAGGTTGAAGCCCACGAGCGTCTTGCGCTGCATGCCGTAGTTCTCGTTGCTCTCGAAGTCGACGCTGACGTTGGTGCCCGCGTCGATGATGCTCTGGTTGATGATGGTGACCACGCCCATGGAGTAGTCGACGGTGTAGTCGGTGTTCTCGGTGAGGGTCACGCCCCCGGCGGTCACGGTGACGGAGCCTTGCGGCACGTTCATGGCGCCGAGGTTGATTTCCGCCCCGTTGTTGCCCTTGTACTCTCCGGAGAGCAGGAACTTGTTCTTCTCGGCTATCTGCTTGGCCATGGTCTTCGTGGAGTCGTAGAGCGCGTCGAAGCAGTATTTCTCGGCGAGCGCGTCGTCGCCGAGGTACTGGCGCAGGTGGCTTCCGAACGGTTCCGCCACGGGGAAGTAGATGCGCCCCTTGTTGATGGTGTACCCCTCCACGTAGTCGAACTGCCCGTTCGGGTTGGGTCGGTTGTTGGCGTCCAGCCGGTCGAGGTTCATCACCTTCAATATCTTGGTGTCCTTGAAACGGGCTTCGGGGAGGTAGGAGACGTAGACGCCGGCGGAGTCGCTCTGGTATTGTATGTCCAACTTGAACTTTTCCTTTTGCGTGGTGGTGGCTCCGAGGCTGTACACGTTCTTCATCATCAAGTCCCAGTTGCCCATCTGCGGCGTGTTCGACGTGTTTTTCAGTGCCTTGACGAAGAGGGCTTGCGTGTTGTCGGTCAGGTCGGCGGAGAGTTCCCCCACTTGGTACGTCGTCCCGTTGTACGTGTATTCGAAGGCCGCGGCCAGCACCTCGTCGGGTTGCAGGGCGAAGTTGAGCGACACGTATCCGAGGGCGGTGTTCACGGTGTATTCCGAGGGGGACAGCAGCCGCGCGCTTTGCAGTTTCTCGTAGTCCACGCTTCCCTCGAAGCCCTCTATCGCGTCCAGCTCGCTCGACGTCCGGCTGATGTCGCGCGCGTCGGCGTGCTGGGAGGTCATGGTGGAATAGAGGTTGTTGGCGGCGTTGGCGGGAGCCTGCACGCTCCCCCTGCCCCAGATGGGGTTGGAGATGTGCTCGTATTCGCCCAGGTCGGTGAACGCCACGATGTTGCGGTTGCTCTCGTAGCTTCCCGACTTGTTCGTCACCCAGAGCTCGATGCGCTTGATGGTGATGCCGGACATGACGGTGGGCAGCTTGCTCATGTTCCTGTCGTAGTTGTCGCGGAAGAAGTGGGAGAGGAAGAAATGGCGGTTCTCCTCGTATTCGGTGGCGGAGAACTCGTAGTTGTGCGATTGGGCCCCGCCTTTGGAGGACACGCTTTTCGACGCCGACTTCTTCTGCGAGACGACGGTCTGCAGTTTCAGCTTGCCGAACTGCAGGTCGGTGCGGATGCCGAACAGCGAGGAGGCGCCCTTGATGAGGGAGGAGTTGGTGGGCAGGGACACGTTGCCCGCCTCGATGAGCTTGATGATTTCGTCTTCCTTGCCTTCGTAGCGGAGCTTCATGTTCTGCGCGTCGAAGTCGAAGGTGGCGTCGGTGTTGTAGTTCAGGTTCATGTTGATTTTGTCGCCGACACTGCCGTTCATGCTCATGTTGACTTTCTCCTCAAAGTCGAAGCCGAACGTCTTCCGCCGGTTTTCGGACAGGCTGGGGTTGTCGGTCTTCTTGAGGTTCGCGCCGACTTTCAGTTCGGCGGAGCCTTGCGTCTTGACGCGCACGCCGCCGGGCCCGAATATCTTCTCGGCGGGGCCGAGGTCGAACTGCATGTCGGTGAAGTCGAACTTGTTCTTGCCTTCGTTCTCGAAAGCCTCGCTGTTCTTCTGGCGGTAGTAGCTCCGCAAGGACTTCTGCAAGCTCCATCTCTGGTATTCTTCGGGTGTCATGAGCAGGGGGGCGTTCAGGTAGCTGTCCCCCACTTTGGTGCCTATCACGTAGTTGCCCGTTTCCGTGTCGTAGACGGTGTCGGTCTTCAGGTTCTCCGGGTCTTTCAGGTCCAAGCTCCGTCTCCTCAGGTCGTCCTCGTCGTTGGGAACCGTCCGCTTCACGCTGAAGCGGGGGCGGAGGGTGTCGGGGTCGGCGGCCTCGCCTTGCGGCATGCGCACGGAACCGGCGGTCTGCATGTCCGCCAGTGCGTTGGCGCTGACGGCCATGAGGACGATGTAGAACCCCTTTTTCAAGTTTCTTTTCATGCTGTTCCGTTTGCGACGAGGCGTTCAGGATGCGGCCGCCTTCCGTTTCCCGTGACCGCCGGACTTCTCAGAGCCTTTTGAGGGCGAGCTTGATGACGCGCTCCACCGCCGCGTCCGGCTCCTCTTTCAGGATGGCCGTGACGACCTTTTGGGAGGGGACGGGAGGGAATCCCAGCATGGTAAGCGCGGCCACCGCCCCCTCTTGTATCTCGGAGTGTCCCGCACGGGCGGAGGCGGCGGCACTCCCCGCTCCGGCTCCTTCGATTTCCACGGACGCGACTTTGTCTTTCAGGTCGACGATGATGCGTTGCGCGGTCTTCAGCCCGATGCCTTTCACGGTCTTGAGCAGCTTGTCGTTGCCGGAGCCGACGGCGTCGACAAGTTCCGCGGGCGTGAGGGCGGAGAGTATCGTGCGGGCGGTGTTGCCGCCGATGCCGGGCACGCTGATGAGCAGCAGGAAGAGCTCGCGTTCCTGCCGCGTGGAGAAGCCGTAAAGCACGTGGGCGTCTTCGCGGATGGCCTCGTAGACGTAGAGCCGGGCTTCCCGGTTGCCTTGCAGGGCTGAAAAGGTGTTCAAGGAGATGTTGAGGCCGTATCCCACTCCCTGGCAGTCTATGACGGCGGTGGCCGGGGTGAGTTCGGCTATCTGTCCTTTCACGTATTCTATCATCTCATTTTTTGCTATGTGTATTTTGAAAAACGTGATTGATACCCCTTTATTGTGCGTGCGCGCGGTTTTTTCACGGCGCGGCGGAGGGACGGGGAGGGAAGCCCGGCAAGTCCGTGGAGCCTTGCGCCTGACGCGATTGGCACCCGTGCCTCCGGCCGTCTCCCCGGCGAAGCGCACGCGGTTTCCCTTTTGTCCGTCAGCCACGGCCTCGCGTGTCGGCGGCGATGCCGCGAGGAAAGCCTTGGAAGCGGCAGGCTTGCGTCAAGAACTCCCGTGCCCTGTCCGGGGGACGCATAAATAGCGGATAGTTACCGGGCTGGAAGCGGCAAGCCTGCGTCAAGAACTCCCGTGCCCGTAAGCACTGGCGGTGTTTGAAATCATGATTTCGGAGACGGCACCGCGCCGGTCTCCCCTTGAGTTTATCGCCCTCGCGGCAGACACGCGCCTGATGCGGAACATCCCGTAAAGGCGGTCGAAGAAGTCGTCGTCGGCATCCACGTTCCGCGGGTCGCTGTTGCTCGCCACGAACAAGGAGCCGGACATGGCAATCTTCCCGCAGAAGTCGCGGAGCCTTGTCTGCTCCGCGTCGTCGAAGCCGCCTTTCGAGTAAGACGTGAACGCCGCCGTCTCCGTCAGCGGGCGGTACGGAGGGTCGATGTAATACAGCACGCCGTCGCCCGCGTACACGCCCGTTTCCGAGAAGTCGCCGCAAAGGATTTCCACATTCCGGAGGATGGCGGAGTCCGCCCTTAGGGTCTCCTCGTCGCAAATCACCGGGTTCGCGTACCGCCCGTGCGGGACATTGAACGCCCCCTTGGAGTTCACGCGGTATAATCCGTTGAAGCAAGTGCGGTTCAGGAAGATGAACAGCGCGGCCGTCTCCACGTCCGGGATGCCTCCCGCGTTGAAACGTTCGCGCCGCGAGATGAAATATTTCTTTCTCCCGTCGCCGTCGAGCGGAAGATATTCGGACTGAAGGCGGCGCAGTCCGGCAATCAGCCCCTCGACCTCGGACTTTACCACGCGGTACGTGCAGATGAGTTCCGCGTTGATGTCGTTGATTACGGCTCTTGCCATGTTGGGATACTCCTGCAAGATCCAGAACAGGACGGCTCCGCCTCCTACGAACGGCTCCACATACGTCATATCGTCCCGTCGCGACAAGTCGGCGGGCAAAGACTTTCTTATGTCGCATAGGAGCCGGGCCTTTCCGCCCGCCCACTTGACGAACGGCCTTGCCGGGGATGTGCCTTGAGTCTTTTTCATACACGATTGTCCGTTACCCTTCGGTTGCCTCTCTTCCCGCGACCGCCGGGCTTCCCGGAACGGGGACGGCGGCGGACAGTCCGCGGGGACGGTTTCCTCCCTTCCCGCCGCGCCCGGACAAGGCCTGGCCTTCTGCCGGGGCGGTCGGGGACGAACGGGAAAAGGCTGCCCGCAGGGGTGGCAGGCAGCCTTTGATGGTCATTCTCCGCCGACGGGACGGTTCATTCTCTTCCCTTTTGTCCGCCGTCCTGTGGACGATGTCCGTGTCGTTCTCCCCTTCCGGGACGTTCGCGGCGGGCGGAGCGTTCCACGTAGCCTTCCGGCTTTTCGAGCAGCACGCGGCGGGACAACTTGAACTTGCCCGTCTTCTGGTCGATGTCGAGGAGTTTCACGCGGACGTGGTCTCCCTCCTTCAGGCCGGCTTCTTCCACCGTTTCGAGCCGCTTCCATTCGATTTCGGAGATGTGGAGCAAGCCTTCGCGCCCCGGCATGAACTCCACGAACGCGCCGTAAGGCATGATGCTGCGCACCACGCTGTCGTAGACTTCGCCGACTTCGGGGACGGCGGCGATGGCCTTGATTTTCCCCAAGGCGGCATCTATCGCGTCTTTGTTCGCCCCGCTCACCTGCACTACGCCTACGCCGTCCGTCTCCTCGATGCTGATGACCGCGCCCGTCTCTTCCTCGATACCCTGTATGATCTTTCCGCCCGGGCCGATGACCGCGCCGATGAACTCTTTCGGAATCGTAATCTGCACGATGCGCGGGACGTGCGGCTTCAACTCGGCGCGGGGAGCGGGCATGCATTCGGTCAGCTTGCCCAAGATGTATTCGCGCCCGGCTTTCGCCTGCATGAGCGCTTTCTCCAGGATTTCATAGCTGAGGCCGTCGCACTTGATGTCCATCTGCGTGGCGGTGAGGCCGTCGATGGTGCCGGTGGTCTTGAAGTCCATGTCGCCCAAATGGTCTTCGTCGCCCAAGATGTCGGACAACACGGCGTACTTTTCCTCGCCGGGGTTCTTGATCAGCCCCATGGCGATGCCGCTGACGGGCTTCTTCATCGGCACGCCGGCATCCATCAGTGCCAGCGTCCCGGCGCAGACCGTAGCCATGGAAGAGGAGCCGTTGGATTCCAGAATGTCGGAAACCACGCGCACCGTATAGGGGAAGTCCTCGGGAATCTGTCCTTTCAGGCCGCGCCAGGCCAGATGTCCGTGGCCGATTTCGCGGCGGCTGACGGCACGCTGCGCCTTGGCGTCTCCCGTGGAGAACGGCGGGAAGTTATAGTGCAGCAGGAAACGCATCTTGCTTTGGTCGAGTACCTCGTCGATGATCTTCTCGTCCAGCTTCGTGCCGAGCGTGCAGGTGGAGAGCGACTGTGTCTCACCGCGCGTGAAGAGGGCGGATCCGTGCGGGCCGGGCAACGGGCTTGCCTCGCACCAGATGGGACGGATCTCGGTGGTGGCGCGTCCGTCGAGGCGTCTGCCCTCGTCCAGCACGCAACGGCGCATGGCATCCCGCTCCACGTCGTGATAGTAACGGTCTATCAGAGCCTTTTTCTCTGCCAGTTCGTCTTCCGGCAAGCCGGGATGCGCTTCGGCATACGACAGCTTGAAGTCCTCGCGGATTTTCGTGAAAGCGTCTTCCCGCGCGTGCTTGTCGCGGTTGCCTTCCCGTGCGATACGGTAAGCCGCATCGTAGCAGGCTTTCTTCACTTCCTCGCGCAAGTCCTCGTCGTTCACCTCGTGGCAATATTCCCGCTTTGTCTCCTTTCCGGCTTCCTTTTCCAGCTCTTTCTGGAGGCGGCACATCGGCTTGATGGCCTCATGGGCAACCTTAAGGGCATCGAGCAAGTCCTGCTCGGACACCTCTTTCATCTCTCCTTCCACCATCATGATGTTCTCTTCCGTGGCGCCCACCATGATGTCCATGTCGGCCTGCTCCAGCTGGGCGAAAGTGGGATTGACCACATATTCGCCGTTGACACGGGCGACGCGCACCTCCGAAATCGGGCCTTCAAACGGTATGTCGGAGACCGCCAGCGCGGCTGACGCGGCAAATCCGGCCAACGCGTCCGGCATGTCCACGCCGTCGGCAGAGTACAGGATCACATTCACGAAAACTTCCGCGTGATAGTTGTCGGGGAACAAGGGGCGCAAGGCGCGGTCTACCAGACGGCAGGTCAGGACTTCATAGTCAGACGGTTTTCCCTCGCGCCTGGTAAAACCTCCGGGGAAACGCCCGGCGGCGGCGAATTTCTCCCTATACTCAACCTGCAAAGGCATGAAATCTGTTCCGGGGACGGCATCTTTGGCGGCACAGACAGTGGCCAAGAGCATCGTGTTGCCCATCGTGAGCATGACGGCTCCATCGGCTTGTTTGGCCAGTCTCCCGGTCTCGATGCTGATGGTTCTCCCATCAGGCAATTCGACGGTTTTCTTAATCACGTTCATTTGGTTTCTTAAAATGTTTCGTCAATAAATCGGGCAAATGTACGCATAAATATTGATAAATCAGATTTTAACCCCATAAAAATCGCGCAATCCGCCTTTTTTTCCAAAAAACCGCGGCTGATTCCCTCCGGTGAAAGCCAAAAGCCGTTATCTTTGTAAACGGTTTGCAAACACATGATGCCGGGATGAAAAAAACGATATGTGCCGTGGCCGCCCTCATGATGCTGTCCGCGGCTTGCGAGGACAAGGGAGTGCGGTTTGAAGTCAACGGGCGGATTGCCGGGGCCGACGGCAAGACCCTCTACTTTGAGGCTCTCACCTTGAACGGGATAGAGGCACTCGACTCCGTCCGTTTAGACGAAGGCGGCCTCTTCCGTTTCCGGGGCGCGCGCCCGCTCAATCCGGAATTTTACCGGCTACGCGTCGGACGGCAAATCGTCAACCTGTCCGTAGACTCGACGGAGACCATACACGTGGAGGCCGAACTGCCCGACATGGACACGGGCTATGAAGTGGAAGGCTCCGGGAACTGCCAGACCATCAAGGAAATCAGCGGCAAACTTATCGCCTTGCAACAATCCATTAAGGACATCATGGACGAGAAGACCCTGACGCTGGGGGAACAGGAACGCCTCGTGCAAGAAAAAATAAACCTTTATAAGGAGGAAATGAAAAGGCGCTACATCATGGGAAATCCCGCTTCTGCCCCGGCCTATTTCGCCTTGTTCCAGACCATAAACGGAAACCTCATCTTCAACCCGGTAAGCAACCCGGACGACATCAAGTTCGTGGGAGCCGTGGCCACGGCGTGGGACGCGAACTATCCGGGCACCGGCCGCACGGAAAACCTGCACAACATTGCCATACAAGGCATGAAGAACACGAAACGCCCCTCCCTCGTGCCTTTGGAAGACATTGCCCCCGAAAAGATATCCGAGACCGGCATCATCGACATAGAATTGCCCGACATACACGGGAAGAGCCGCAGGCTTTCCGACATCAAGGACAAGGTCGTACTGTTGGACTTCACGGCCTACTCCCTTCCGTCCTCACAAGAACGCATCATGCAGATGAGGGCATTGTATGACAGGTATTCCTCTCTGGGCTTCGACATTTACCAGGTGTCCGTCGACCCCGACGAACATTACTGGAAAACGGCTTGCGAGCATCTGCCCTGGACTTGCGTCCATGAGAGCCAAAGTGAAGCCTCCGGCTATCTGAAATCTTATCTCGTGCACCGCCTTCCCACCTATTTCCTCATCAATCGCCACGGCGACCTCGTGGCGCGGGACGAGCAAGTGGAGGATCTGGATAAGACGCTCAGGAAATTGTGCGAATAGGGGTGCTGCCCCGCCTTGTCGCTTCGCGTATTTGAAACGCCCGACGTCAAAGTAAGTACGGCCTTTCCGTCTCGCGTGATTCGCGCGAAGCGGGGAGGAAGATTCCCGTAGGAGTCCCCTTGGGGTTTCGTTCGCGAGACACGGGATTCGCTTTTCAAGTCCCGGCGAAACGCGGATTTCAAAAAACGGCGAACGCCTTCCTCTTTTCTCCTGTGCGGACTTCTCGACGGGAATGGATACAATTCTTGCATGTCAAGCACGTGTTTTTTACCTTTGCTAAGCCGAATCGGGAATTTTTCTCCGCCAAACAATCTTACGTTTGGTGGGGAAGACCGGCAAGCATGCAAGGGGAACCGGTTCCCAAGGTTGTCTCGGTACTTCGACATCGCCGCCATACCCGAAAGGGAAAAAGCCGTCGTTTGCCGCGGTCTCGTTAAAAAAACCGTAAATGACAAGAGGACTCTGTTTGGGGCAAGTGAATTTCGTACCTTTGCATGCAGAAACCCTTAAACGAAATGCAAAATGGAAAATCAGAAGATGATAATCAGATTACAAGGCGAAGCAAGTGACTTTATTAGAAATCGTTGTATCCTGATAGGCGGTGTTACAGTTTACCCCAAGGAGATAGAAGTGTATTATTTTAAGCAGGGAGAGTTCGAGGACAATTCTGTGCATCGGAACGATCTTCAGAAGAATAACAAGAACCATCTGTATGTCCACAGGAGAGGGACGGCATACAGGGGCGGCAATCACGCCGGGGCGGATTTGGTGATAAGCGATAAAGACGATTTCTTCTATTCTTATTTGTTAAGGTCGGTTGCGTTTGGGGATGAAGAACTTGTTTCCGGTCCTCATCGGGTGCTTGTAGAATTGTGCAAACGCGTTTGCACGCCGGGAAAGACGGAAGTTGAGATGTACGAAGAACTGGAAAACGTGCAATGTCAGATCGCCCCTAACGGCATGGAGGGCATAAGAGTGGGCTTTTCCGAGCGCATCAACTTAAGCGAAAGCGTAAATCCGGAATACAAAGAAGCCGAATTAAGAGCCGTTGCCATCGACCAGTTCTTTAGAAAGGCCAAATATCACAAAAAGGAGAAAATGATAACAGGCTTGATAAAAAAGGAGTTGGAGCAAAAGATCATCGGCAAGGAAGAAGCAGAGGAAATAGTAAAAGACAAGCTCGGCTACGTACCCGATGCCATAAAGTCATTGCTGGCTTCATGACGAATCCCGTAATCTACACGTCCGAATGCCTGTCCACGGACAGAGCCACTGCCTCCGTTTCCGCATCACTTCATGCCGCTCTCGACAAGCTGAAAGTCGGGCATCGTGTACTTGCAAACGCCAATGACTATTGGATTCGCGACTTCATGCCCGTGTGCCTGTCTGCAGACGGGACTTATGCAAGATATGAATATCGGCCGGACTATCTATGGGACGATGAGGACAAACGGCGGTACATCACCCGTCAAAGTGACGCTTGCGACGGGCTGGATTTGTTTGCTCCCAACGATATGAACATCATCTTCGACGGCGGGAATTATGTCCGTTGCGGTAACAAGGTGGTGATGACAGATAAGGTTCTGATGGAAAATCCGCGATGGCATTTGGACGAACTTTTCCGACATCTTACCGACACTTTGTGTGCCGACATCGTCCTCTTGCCTTGGGACATGGAGGACGAATATGGACATTCGGACGGCATGCTCACGTATCTTGGCGAGGAGCGTGTATTGCTCAACAATTATCGTCAGGAGATACGGGGAAGGGAGGACAAGGATTACTACTTACGGCTGACAAAAATACTCGAAGCACATTTTGACATAGTTGAACTGTCATACGACTGCGAGTTAGACCCCGACTCTTGGTGTTATCTCAACTACTTGGAGCTTCCGGAGGCGATTCTTCTCCCGTGCTTGTCGGAGCAAGTCGATTGCGACAATGATATGGCGGCAAAAGAGACATTCACCCGTCTGTTCCCACGGAAAGAAATAGTGCAGATTTACGCCAAGCCCTTGATTCGCAGGGGTGGCGCGTTGCACTGCGCGACGTGGGAATATTATCACAGGGATTGTTCGTAACTGTTCAAGTAAATGGCATACTGTTTCTCCTATGTATGCCGATTTGTAATAAAGAAAACGCCCCATGGGGCAAAGGAGATTATACCGGATCAATGAACGAAGTTCGGCTCTCGAAAAGGCATGTATAGATTCAAGATGGAAATGCAACCTCCTCCCTCCGCCCTTGAAGCATAACGGAAAGGGCGGGGGAGGAGAAGAAAGCGGCAAGGGTCATCCGGCAATACAGAAAATAAAGGGGAAGAGCGTCTGCCGCCCCGAAAATCAATTGCCCGTGAGCAGAGATACGAAAGCTGTCCGGGGTTAAAGGAAGGCAGAAGCCAGAAAACCATTGCGCGGCAGATAAATGTTCACTCCTCGACCGCAGGCAGGGAAAGACAAGGCACAACCCGACCCGTTCGGGACGTTACGTCGGCGTATGGCACGGGAAAGCGCGGACATCCGCAAGGAACGCATTCATGGCCATGAGGTTGATTCTCCCTTGCCGGAAGAACGTGCCGACCGTCACCACGGACAACGGAAGCGGGTCCGCATGCCATAAGAAGATAGCAAAAGCCCCCGGTACGACCGTCCATTCTGTAGGTTCATGCGTCTCATGGCAGAAAGGTGTCATCGAGAATGGGAACAAGTTCATCCGGCAATACCTCCCGAAAGGGACCGGCCTCAGGGTGCTGACGGACGGGATTATTAAAGGAGTAGGATACATGATAAACAAGAGGCCAAGGGAGAAACTGAACTTCTCTATTCCTATAGATAAGGAGTCTTTCAACTCGATTTCGTAATATTGCACTTGCCAGTTGACTCTGCAACTCTGCCGTGCCTTAGAAAACCCACGTTTTCTTTGTGGATTCAAAAAACATTGTTTATTTTTGCATTGTAATTTGCGAAGATTAGTATTCATATATTAAAAACAAAAACATGATTGTAGTACCTGTAAAAGAAGGCGAGAACATCGAGAGAGCTCTGAAGAAATTCAAAAGGAAATTTGAAAAGACGGGTGTCATAAAGGAGCTGAGGCGCAGGCAACAGTTTGACAAACCATCAGTGGTCAACAGGCTTGCCAAGGAACGTGCGATTTACATTCAGAAAATGCAACGCGCAGAAGAATAATTTCAACGGCTTTTCTTTGGCCTCTCATTTTTTATTTCCTGTGTCCGTTGTCGTGAAACGTGAGAAATGTGGATAGAGTCTTTTTTGGAATACTTGACGGTTGAACGAAACTACTCGTCGAGAACGGTTGAAGAATACCGTGACGACTTGAATGCGTTTGAAGCGTATTATAAAAAGGTGGATTCCGCATTGTCGTGGGAAACGATAGACGGGGATGTAACAAGGGATTGGGTGGTGTCAATGATGGAGGCCGGACGTGCGGCCGCTACGGTTAACCGTAGATTGAGCGCCGTGCGTACGTTTTATCGGTATTTATTGAAACGGGGCGGGATAAAAGTAGATCCCGTGAGAAATATACAAGGCCCCAAGAAAAAAAGGCCATTGCCGGTATTCCTGAAAGAAAAGGAGATGGATAGCCTTTTAGATGGTGGTTTCTTCGGTGATGATTTCTTGGGCAAGAGAGATAAGCTGATAGTGAATACGTTTTATGTAACGGGAATCCGCCTTTCAGAGTTGACAGGTCTGGACAATCAGGATGTGGATTTGCAAGGAGGAGTGATAAAGGTGACGGGGAAACGGAACAAACAAAGGATTGTTCCTTTCGGTAGAGAGCTGGATGAATTGTTCAGGATGTATATGGAGGAGAAGTCATCTTTGGGCATGGAAGACGGAAGCGCGATGTTCGTGGACGAGAAAGGTGTCCGGCTCACAAATGCGAAAGTGCGGAATCTTGTGCGGCATTATTTAGGGATGGTGACCACACAGAAGAAAAGGAGCCCGCACGTATTACGGCATACTTTTGCAACCTCGATGATGAACCATCACGCAGATTTGGAATCTTTGAAAGAGTTGTTGGGACATGAGAGTATCTCCACTACCGAGATTTATACGCACACGACTTTTGAGGAATTAAAAGATATGTATAACCAGGCTCATCCAAGAGCCTAAAAAAAACAAGACTATGGAAGTGAACATTCAGGCAATTCATTTCGATGCCACAGAAAAACTCCAGGATTTTATCAAGAAGAAAATAGCGAAGTTAGGAAAGTTCAGCGAAGAGATAAGAAAGGTAGAGGTGTCATTGAAGGTTGTAAAACCCGAGACCTCCATGAATAAAGAGGTATCCATCAAGGTTCTGGTCTCGACGGGAGAGTTTTTTGCGGAGAAAGTTTGCGACACATTTGAAGAAGCAGTGGATGCGTGTTTGGATGCGTTGGTACGCCAATTGACCAAGTATAAGGAAAAACAAAGAGATTATTGAAAAAAAGGAGTTTTTTTGTTTGCGGTTTCAAAAAACAGACTTAACTTTGTAGCCGTTTGGTGCATAATGTGAATATGGGGCTACGAATGCCTCTTTAGCTCAGTTGGCCAGAGCACGTGATTTGTAATCTCGGGGTCGTTGGTTCGAATCCGACAAGAGGCTCGCGCAAGGATAGTGCGCGAAGATATATAATAGAAGGGCAAATACCAGAGTGGCCAAATGGGGCAGACTGTAAATCTGCTGGCTTACGCCTTCGGTGGTTCGAATCCATCTTTGCCCACCTCCCGTCCCTTGAGCCTGCAAAAGGTGAAAGACGGGAATCGCGGAAATAGCTCAGTCGATAGAGCACTAGCCTTCCAAGCTGGGGGTCGCGGGTTTGAGTCCCGTTTTCCGCTCTGTTTTCTGCTGTTATAGCTCAGCGGTAGAGCACTTCCTTGGTAAGGAAGAGGTCCCGAGTTCAAGCCTCGGTAACAGCTCGGAAGAGCATGGGATCATTCATTAATTAAATAATAAGGGAAAAGCTATGGCTAAAGAGAAATTTGAGCGTACCAAACCTCACGTGAACATCGGTACCATTGGTCATGTGGATCATGGAAAAACCACTTTGACTGCCGCAATCACCGCGGTATTGGCAAAGAAAGGTTTGTCGGAAGTAAAATCGTTCGATCAAATCGATAACGCGCCCGAGGAGAAAGAGAGGGGCATTACCATCAATACGGCACACGTCGAGTATGAGACGGAGAAACGCCACTACGCGCACGTCGACTGCCCGGGACACGCCGACTATGTGAAGAACATGGTGACGGGCGCGGCGCAGATGGATGGCGCCATCATCGTGGTTGCCGCTACGGACGGGCCGATGCCGCAGACGCGCGAGCACATCCTTCTGGCTCGTCAGGTGAACGTGCCGCGTCTGGTGGTGTTCCTGAACAAGTGCGACATGGTGGACGATGAGGAAATGCTGGAACTGGTGGAGATGGAGATGCGCGAGCTGTTGGCGGCTTACGATTTCGAAGAGGACACCCCGATTATTCGCGGCTCCGCCTTGGGTGCGCTCAACGGTGTTCCCGAATGGGAAGAGAAAGTGGTGGAACTTATGGACGCTTGTGATACATGGATTCAGGAACCCGTCCGTGATATCGAGAAACCTTTCCTGATGCCGGTCGAGGACGTTTTCTCCATTACGGGCCGTGGTACCGTGGCAACGGGCCGCATCGAGACGGGTATCGTGAAAGTCGGCGACGATGTCCAGATACTTGGTTTAGGTGAGGACAAGAAGTCCGTGATTACCGGCGTGGAAATGTTCCGTAAGGTTTTGGACGAAGGAGAAGCAGGAGACAATGTCGGGTTGTTGCTTCGCGGCATCGACAAGACAGAGGTCAAACGCGGGATGGTAATCACCCATCCGGGTTCCATCGTTCCCCATTCCGGTTTCAAGGCTTCCATTTACGTGTTGAAAAAAGAGGAGGGCGGCCGTCACACTCCGTTCGGGAACAAGTACCGTCCTCAGTTCTACCTGCGTACTATGGACTGCACGGGTGAAATCCACTTGCCGGAAGGCACTGAGATGGTAATGCCGGGCGACAATGTGGAAATCACGGTGAATCTGATTTATCCGGTGGCTTTGAACGTAGGTCTGCGCTTCGCTATCCGTGAAGGCGGTCGTACGGTAGGCTCCGGTCAGATTACCGAGGTCTTCGACTGATTCGCAAGGTTGTCACAGGCTCTCCGGGCGGGGAGCCGTCCACGGGAGTAGCTCAGTTGGTAGAGCACCGGTCTCCAAAACCGGGTGTCGGGAGTTCGAGTCTCTCCTCCCGTGCCAAAACGGAAGAGTATGTTCAAGAAGATTTTCAAATACTGCAAGGAATCGTACAACGAGCTTGTCCATAAGACGAGTTGGCCGACGCGATCGGAACTTACCAGCAGTGCGGTGGTAGTATTATCTGCTTCCCTACTCATCGCATTGGTTGTCTTCGCCATGGACTTCGTGTTCCAAAGCGTGATGGGGCTAATTTATCCTAATTAATTGGGGAAAATGGCTGAGACTGAAATGAAATGGTACGTCATGTGTGCCGTGAGCGGGAAGGAAAGCAAGGTGAAGGAGTACATTGACGCCGAAATCAAGAAAGGTGACTTCGGAAAATATGTCTCTCAGGTGCTGGTGCCGACGGAAAAAGTAGTTCAAGTGCGTAACGGCAAGCGTATAGTCAAGGAACGTAACCATCTGCCGGGCTATGTGCTGGTAGAAGCGGTCTTGGCGGGCGAGACGCTTATGTTGTTGCGGAATACACCGAACGTATTGGGTTTTCTGGGAGAGTCCAACAGTGATCCTACTCCGTTGCGTCAGTCTGAGGTGAATCGCCTCTTGGGTGCCGTGGACGAAATGCGGGATGTACCGGAAGAGGTGTTGATACCTTATAGTGAGGGGGAAACGGTCAAGGTAACAGAAGGGCCTTTCAGCGGCTTTTCCGGCGTAATCGAAGAGGTGAACAGTGAGAAGAAGAAGCTGAAAGTAATGGTCAAGATATTCGGTCGCAAGACACCGTTGGAATTAGGTTTCATGCAAGTGGAGAAAGAATGACGCGTCGTTACGCGTGTCGTTCTTAGAGTGTCAAATTCAATAAACAAATAACAAAAAAATGGCTAAAGAAGTTGCCGGGATAATCAAGTTGCAAATTAAGGGGGGCGGCGCAAATCCATCACCTCCTGTGGGACCGGCGTTGGGTTCGAAAGGTATCAATATCATGGATTTCTGTAAGGCTTTCAACGCCAGAACGCAGGAGAAAGCGGGGAAGGTGTTGCCGGTAGTAATCACTTATTACACGGACAAGTCATACGACTTTATCGTGAAGACCCCTCCCGTGGCAGTACAGTTGATGGAGATGGCGAAGCTGAAAAGTGGTTCCGCAGAGCCTAACCGCAAGAAAGTCGGTGAAATCTCCTGGGAACAAGTGCGTGCGATTGCTGAAGACAAGATGCCAGATCTGAATTGCTTTACAATAGAATCCGCAATGAAAACGGTTGCAGGAACAGCGAGGAGCATGGGCATCACCGTAAAAGGAGATTTTCAGGTCAATCATTAAAATCTTCAATTAAAATGAGTAAACTGACAAAAAACCAGAAGCTGGTAGCCAGCAAGATTGAAGCGGGGAAAGCATATTCCCTGAAAGAAGCTTCCCAGTTGGTGAAAGATGTCACGACAACGAAATTCGATGCTTCCGTGGATATCGACGTGCGTCTGGGCGTGGATCCGCGCAAGCCAAACCAGATGGTGCGAGGGGTCGTGTCGTTGCCAAACGGTACGGGCAAAGTCACTCGGGTTCTTTGCTTGTGTCCTCCGGATACCGAAGCAGCCGCCAAGGAGGCGGGTGCCGACTATGTGGGTCTTGATGAGTATATCGAGAAGATAAGGGGTGGCTGGACTGACGTGGACGTTATCATCACAATGCCTTCGATAATGGGGAAGATTGGGATGTTGGGACGCATACTCGGTCCGCGCGGACTGATGCCTAACCCGAAGAGCGGTACAGTGACCATGGATGTGCCCAAGGCTGTAAAAGAAGTGAAACAAGGGAAGATTGACTTTAAAGTAGACAAATTCGGTATCGTGCACACTTCTATCGGGAAGGTTTCCTTTACTGCCGGGCAAATAGCCCAGAATGCGAAGGAATTTATTTCGACTATCATCAAGTTGAAGCCTACAGCTGCCAAGGGCACCTATATAAAGAGCATTTATCTTTCAAGTACGATGAGCCGCGGTATTAAAATCGATCCGAGAGCCGTCGAGGATATCCAATAAAGCAAATGAATCATGAGAAAGGAAGATAAAGGTAATATCATAGTCCGCCTTGGCGAAATCCTGAATGAGTATGCTCATTTCTATCTGGTTGACGTGACGGGTCTGAATGCTGCGGCAACCAGTATGATGAGGAGAAAGTGTTTCCAATCGGAAATTAAAATGGTGCTTGTGAAGAACACCTTATTTCATAAGGCATTGGAAGCGGCTGAAAAGGATTATACCCCTTTGTACGGTTGTCTAAAAGGCACGACGGCCGTGTTGTTCTCCAACACGGCGAATGCCCCCGCAAAGTTGTTGAAGGGGTTTGCCAAGAAAGGAATGCCCGCATTAAAGGCGGCTTATGCAGAGGAAGGTTTCTATGTAGGTGCGGAACAACTCGAAGCTCTTGCGACCATCAAAAGCAGAGACGAAGTCATTGCCGAGATTGTGGCTTTGTTGCAGTCGCCGGCGAGGAACGTACTTTCAGCCCTCCAGTCAGGCGGAAACACTATTCACGGGGTTCTTAAGACCCTTGGTGAAAGACCGGAATAATTAAAAATCAATCAGTAATCCAACAAATAAAAAAACAGAATAAAATGGCAGATTTGAAAGCTATCGCTGAAGAATTGGTAAATTTGACAGTTAAGGAAGTCAATGAATTGGCAACTATCCTGAAGGATGAGTACGGAATTGAACCTGCCGCGGCTGCTGTCGCTGTGGCTGCGGGTCCTGTTGCCGGGGATGTCGAGGCTGCCGCTGTAAAAGATTCTTTCGATGTGGTATTAAAAAGCGCAGGTGCAACCAAGCTACAGGTAATCAAGGCTGTGAAAGAATCTTGCGGTCTCACCTTGAAAGAAGCGAAAGAAATAGTTGACGGTGCCCCCAATGTATTAAAGGAAGGGATGCCGAAAGCTGATGCTGAAGCCTTGAAGAAGACTCTCGAAGAAGTAGGCGCTGAAATCGAGTTGAAGTAATCAAAGGCCTGTATCAGTACAGGCTTGCGGGTAAAGAATCCTCTGGTAGGGGGTTCTTTGCCTTTTTGTGCCTAAAACTACCAAAAGGTTGAACTAATAAAAATACAAATGTCCTCTAACCTTGTAACCCAAAGAGTTAACTTTGCCACAGTCAAAAGCCCGATGCCTTACCCCGACTTTCTTGACGTGCAATTAAAGTCGTTCAAGGATTTCCTGCAGTTGGACACTCCTCCCGAGAAACGTAAAAACGACGGCTTATATAAAGTATTCTCGGAGAATTTCCCAATTGCCGACACGCGTAACAATTTCGTGCTGGAGTTCCTGGATTATTACATTGATCCGCCGCGCTATACAATCGAGGAATGCTTGGAGCGCGGGTTGACCTACAGTGTGCCACTTAAGGCCAAACTGAAGCTATATTGCACCGACCCGGATCATGAAGACTTTGACACGGTTATTCAGGACGTGTTCTTAGGACCCATTCCCTATATGACCGACAACGGGACTTTCATCATCAACGGAGCCGAACGAGTCGTGGTTTCGCAATTACATCGCTCGCCGGGCGTTTTCTTCGGGTCGAGTATCCATGCGAACGGAACGCAACTGTATTCGGCACGAATCATTCCATTCAAAGGTTCGTGGATAGAATTTGCCACGGACATCAACAATGTGATGTATGCGTATATAGACCGCAAGAAGAAATTGCCCGTCACGACTTTGTTGCGTGCCATAGGTTTTGAGGACGACAAGGATATTTTGGAGATTTTCAATCTGGCGGAGGAAGTCAAAGCAACGAAATCCAATCTGAAGAAGCAAATCGGCAAGAAGTTAGCCGCACGCGTGCTAAAGAGTTGGATTGAAGACTTCGTGGATGAGGATACCGGCGAGGTGGTTTCGATAGAGCGTAATGAAGTCATCTTGGATCGTGAAGCTGTCTTGGATGAAGAAAATATCCACACCATATTGGACAGTGGTGCTGAAAGTGTGTTGTTGCATAAGGAAGAAGCAAACACGTCTGATTATTCCATCATCTTCAACACTCTCCAGAAAGACCCCTGCAATTCCGAGAAGGAGGCCATATTATACATTTACCGCCAGTTGCGTAACGCAGACCCCGCAGATGATGCCAACGCACGTGAAGTAATCAATAACTTGTTCTTTTCAGAGAAACGTTATGACTTGGGGGAAGTGGGGCGCTACCGTATCAACAGGAAATTGAACCTTTCCACGGACATGGATGTCCGCGTGTTGACGAAAGAAGATATCATAGAGATTATCAAGTATCTGATAGAATTGATAAACTCAAAGGCACTTGTGGATGACATCGACCATTTGAGCAACCGGCGTGTAAGGACGGTAGGTGAACAACTGAGCAATCAGTTTGCCATCGGTCTGGTACGCATGAATCGTACAATCCGGGAACGCATGAACGTGCGGGACAATGAAGTTTTCACTCCGGCAGATTTAATCAATGCGAAGACCATTTCTTCCGTAATCAACTCTTTCTTCGGGACGAATGCCCTTTCGCAGTTCATGGATCAGACTAACCCCTTGGCCGAGGTGACGCACAAGCGGCGTTTGTCCGCCCTCGGTCCTGGCGGCTTGTCCCGTGAACGTGCCGGTTTCGAAGTGCGTGACGTGCATTACACGCACTATGGCCGTTTGTGTCCTATCGAATCGCCTGAAGGCCCGAACATCGGCCTGATTTCCTCTTTGTGTGTGTATGCCAAAATTAACAGCCTCGGTTTCATCGAAACACCTTACCGCAAGGTGCATGACGGAGTGGTGGACTTGTCCTTGGGGACGGGCATTGAATATCTGACAGCGGAAGAGGAAGAAGGCAAGGTTATCGGACAGGGTAATGCTCCGTTAAATGACGACGGCACGTTCATCCGTAAGAAAGTAAAATGTCGGCGGGATGACGACTATCCGGTCGTGCCTCCTTCCGATGTCAATCTGATGGATGTGGCTCCACAGCAAATTGCTTCCATCGCGGCGGCCTTGATACCGTTCTTAGAACACGACGACGCGCACCGGGCGTTGATGGGTTCAAACATGATGCGTCAGGCTGTACCTTTGCTGCGTAGCGAATCCCCGATTGTGGGTACAGGCATAGAGAAGCAGGTCTGCGAGGATTCGCGTACGATGATAACGGCAGAGGGTGACGGCGTGGTGGAATATGTGGACGCGACGACCATACGCATCTTGTATGACCGTACGGAGGAGGAGGAATTCGTGAGCTTCGAGCCGGCACTGAAAGAATACCGTATCCCGAAATTCCGCCGCACGAACCAGAACATGACAATAGACTTGCGCCCGATTTGCGACAAGGGACAACGCGTGAAGGCAGGCGATATCCTGACGGAAGGCTACTCCACACACGAGGGAGAGCTGGCCTTGGGCAAGAACCTGCTGGTGGCTTACATGCCATGGAAAGGTTACAATTATGAAGATGCCATCGTACTGAACGAGCGTGTGGTACGCGAGGACATCCTGACATCCATCCATGTGGAAGAATTTTCATTGGAGGTACGCGAGACGAAACGGGGAATGGAGGAGTTGACGGCCGACATACCGAACGTGAGTGAAGAGGCGACGAAAGATTTGGACGAGAACGGTATCGTGCGCGTGGGTGCACTCATCCAACCGGGTGACATCATGATAGGCAAAATCACCCCGAAGGGTGAGAGCGACCCCTCGCCGGAGGAGAAATTGCTACGAGCCATCTTCGGTGATAAGGCAGGCGACGTGAAAGACGCATCATTGAAAGCTTCTCCATCGTTGAACGGCGTGGTGATAGACAAGAAGCTGTTCTCACGTGCCATCAAGACGCGTGCGGCGAAGGCTGCTGACAAACTGCTCTTGCCCAAGATAGACGAGGAATTCAACAGCAAGGTGGCGGATTTGAAGTCAATCTTGATAGACAAATTGCTGGAACTGACGAAAGGCAAGGTTTCACAAGGCGTGAAAGACTACATGGGCAGCGATGTGATAGCTTCAGGCCGCAAGTTCACGGCTTCGGCTTTGGAGGGAATCGACTTCACGGCGACACAATTGAGCGGATGGACGAACGACGAGCACCTGAACAGGTTGATATCGCGGTTGACCATCAACTACCTAAAGAAATACAAATTGCTTGACGCGGAACTAAAGCGCAAGAAGTTCGCCATCACGATTGGCGACGAATTGCCTTCGGGCATCATCCAGATGGCCAAGGTTTACATTGCCAAGAAACGCAAGATAGGCGTGGGTGACAAGCTGGCGGGACGTCACGGAAACAAGGGCATTGTGTCGAAAATCGTGCGTCAGGAAGACATGCCGTTCCTTGCCGACGGTACGCCGGTGGACATCGTCTTGAACCCCTTGGGCGTGCCTTCGCGCATGAACATCGGGCAGATTTTCGAGACTGTATTAGGCGCAGCAGGAAAAACGCTTGGCGTGAAGTTCGCCACTCCGATTTTCGATGGAGCCACATTGGACGATTTGTGCGAATGGACGGACAAGGCGGGCTTGCCTCGCTATTGTTCCACGCAACTGTACGACGGCGAGACCGGTGAGAAGTTCGACCAGTTGGCTACCGTTGGCATCGCTTATATGCTGAAGTTGGGTCACATGGTGGAAGACAAGATGCACGCCCGTTCCATCGGCCCGTATTCATTGATTACCCAACAGCCGCTGGGCGGTAAGGCTCAGTTCGGCGGACAGCGTTTCGGTGAAATGGAAGTCTGGGCTATCGAGGCATTCGGAGCGTCACACGTATTACAGGAAATTTTGACTATCAAGTCGGACGATGTGACAGGACGCTCGAAAGCATACGAAGCGATTGTCAAAGGCGAGCCGATGCCGACTCCGGGCATTCCGGAATCATTGAATGTGTTGCTCCACGAACTGAGAGGTTTGGGATTGAGTATCGCACTTGAATAGTCGTGCAAGGCGAACTTGACATAAAGGCCGGAGCAGGGTCGGTATCGCTTAGGACGCGATGGAACGAAAGTTGTGTCATGCGGCACGAAGGCAAAACGGAAGATTGGTAGTTCAGGCGAACTCACGCCGGAGTGTGGCCGACATCCAATAAAGCAAATAACATTTGAACCTTTTTATCAAAAATAGAACATGGCTTTTAGAAAAGAATCCAAAATAAAAAGTAACTTCACGAAGATAACCATCGGATTGGCTTCGCCCGAGGAAATTCTGGAAAATTCGTATGGTGAGGTCTTGAAACCCGAAACCATCAACTACCGTACCTATAAACCGGAACGTGACGGTTTGTTCTGCGAACGCATCTTCGGCCCGACGAAAGATTATGAATGCCATTGCGGAAAGTACAAGCGAATCCGTTATAAAGGCATTGTCTGCGACCGTTGCGGTGTGGAAGTCACGGAAAAGAAAGTGCGCCGCGAACGTTCGGGGCATATCGCATTAGTGGTGCCCGTGACCCATATCTGGTATTTCCGTTCGTTACCGAACAAGATTGGATACTTGCTGGGACTGCCGACAAAAAAGCTGGACGCAGTCATTTACTATGAACGTTATATCGTAATCCAACCCGGCATGCTGGCCGAAGAAGGACTCGGTACAAATGACTTGCTGACAGAAGAAGAGTATCTGGATTATCTGGAGAAACTGCCCAAAGAAAACCAGTATCTGGATGATTCGGATCCTAACAAGTTCGTGGCCAAGATGGGTGCGGAGGCCATTTATGACCTTTTAACCCGCTTGGATTTGGACAAATTGTCATACGAATTGCGTGACAGTGCCAATGCCGACACGACACAGCAGCGTAAGACCGAAGCCTTGAAGCGGTTGCAAGTGGTTGAATCTTTCCGTGCCAGCCGAGGACGCAACAAGCCGGAATGGATGATTATGAAGATACTTCCGGTGATTCCGCCTGAATTGCGCCCGTTGGTTCCGCTGGATGGCGGGCGTTTTGCCACTTCCGACTTGAACGACTTGTACCGCCGCGTCATCATACGTAACAATCGCTTGAAGCGGCTGATTGAAATCAAGGCACCGGAGGTGATTCTGCGCAATGAAAAACGCATGTTGCAGGAGGCCGTGGACAGCCTGTTCGACAACTCGCGCAAGGCAAGCGCGGTGAAAGCGGATGCCAACCGTCCTTTGAAGTCCCTCTCCGATTCGTTGAAAGGCAAGCAAGGGCGTTTCCGCCAGAACTTGTTAGGCAAGCGCGTGGACTATTCAGCCCGATCGGTCATTGTCGTGGGGCCGGAGTTGAAGATGGGGGAATGTGGACTGCCTAAGTTGATGGCCGCGGAGCTTTACAAGCCGTTCATTATCCGTAAGCTCATAGAACGCGGTATCGTGAAGACCGTGAAGTCCGCCAAGAAAATTGTAGACCGCAAGGAACCCGTGATTTGGGACATATTGGAATATGTGATGAGGGGTCACCCGGTACTGTTGAACCGTGCCCCGACATTGCACCGCTTGGGCATCCAAGCTTTCCAGCCCAAGATGATAGAGGGCAAGGCCATCCAGTTGCACCCGTTGGCATGCACGGCGTTCAATGCCGACTTCGACGGTGACCAGATGGCCGTGCATCTGCCCCTGAGCAATGAAGCAATCTTAGAGGCACAGATTCTGATGTTGCAGTCCCACAATATACTGAACCCGGCGAACGGCGCGCCGATTACAGTGCCTTCGCAGGATATGGTGTTGGGTTTGTATTATATTACCAAGCTCCGTCCCGGAGCAAAGGGTGAGGGCTTGACGTTCTACGGACCTGAAGAGGCTATCATCGCTTACAACGAAAAGCGTGTAGACATTCATGCGCCTGTCAAGGTCGTGGTGAAAGACCTGAATGCGGACGGAAAGTTGGAGAAAAAGTTGGTGGAGACATCCGTGGGTCGTGTGATTGTCAACGAAATCATTCCGGAAGAAGTCGGTTATTTCAATGACACCATTTCCAAGAAAACCTTGCGCGGCATCATCACTGACGTGATAAAGACAGTAGGTGTAGCCCGTACTTGCGAATTCTTAGACGGCATCAAGAACTTAGGTTACCGTATGGCATACGTGGGCGGTTTGTCCTTCAACTTGGATGACATCATCATACCCGAGGAAAAAGAGGAATTGGTTCGTCGCGGTAATGAAGAGGTGGAACGTATCGCCAACGATTACGGGATGGGGTTCATCACTGACAACGAACGTTATAATCAGGTCATCGACACGTGGACACACGTCAACAATGACCTTTCCAAGTCCTTGATGAAGACTATGAAAGAGGCGGATCAGGGTTTCAATTCCGTATATATGATGTTGGATTCCGGGGCGCGTGGTTCCGCGGGACAGATTAGCCAGCTTTCCGGCATGCGTGGCTTGATGGCGAAGCCGCAGAAAGCGGGGGCGGAAGGTACCCAGATTATCGAGAACCCGATTCTTTCCAACTTCAAGGAAGGCATGAGCGTGCTGGAGTACTTCATCTCCACTCACGGTGCACGCAAGGGGTTGGCCGATACGGCTTTGAAGACAGCCGACGCGGGTTATCTGACGCGCCGCCTTGTAGACGTGTCCCACGATGTGATTATCACGGAAGAAGATTGCGGTACATTGCGTGGGTTGGCGTGCACGTCCCTGCGGAACGGCGATGAAGTGATTTCCTCGCTTTATGAGCGCATCCTCGGACGTGTGTCCGTACATGACATCATCAATCCCACGACGGGCAAGCTGATTGTTTCCGCGGGAGAAGAAATCACGGAGGGCAAGGCACAGGAGATAGAAGATTCTCCGATAGAAAGCGTGGAAATCCGTTCGGTGTTGACATGCGAGAGCCGCAAGGGAGTCTGCATGAAATGTTACGGGCGCAATTTGGCGACGGGGCGGATGGTACAGAAGGGAGAGGCTGTAGGCGTGATTGCGGCTCAGTCGATTGGAGAGCCGGGCACACAGCTGACGCTTCGCACGTTCCATGCAGGAGGCGTGGCATCTAACGCGGCGGCGGACGCGGCCATCATCGCGAGGTACGATTCGAGGGTGGAGTTTGAGGAACTACGGACGGTGGACACGACCGACGAGACGGGGAACGCCGTCAAGACGGTAACGGGACGTCTGGCGGAGGTGCGCTTCGTGGATGTCAATACGGACATCGTACTCTTCACGCAAAACGTGCCTTACGGTTCCACCTTGTATGTGAACGAGGGGGACAAAGTGGAGAAAGGCGAGCTGATTGCAAAGTGGGATCCGTTCAACGCGGTCATCGTGACGGAAATTTCAGGCATAGTCCAGTTCGAGGACGTGACGGAAGGGATGACTTACCGCGTGGAAGCGGACGAGACGACGGGTCTGCGGGAGATGATTATCACGGAGCCGAAAGACAGGATGAAGATTCCTTCGGCGCATATCTTGGATGAGAACGGGAAGTCGGCTCGCACGTACAACTTCCCCATCGGAGGTCACGTGGCCATCGAGGACGGCCAGACTGTCAAAGCAGGGGACATCTTGGTGAAGATTCCACGCGCGGTGGGCAAGGCGGGAGACATCACGGGCGGTCTTCCGCGCGTGACAGAATTGTTCGAGGCACGGAATCCGTCCAATCCGGCTGTGGTCTCGGAAATTGACGGGGAGGTGACGACGGGCAAGCTGAAACGGGGCAACCGGGAAATTATCGTCACCTCGAAGTTAGGAGAGGTGAAGAAGTATCTCGTGCCGTTGTCGAAGCAGATTCTGGTACAGGAGAACGACTACGTGCGTGCGGGGACACCGCTGTCGGACGGCGCGGTCACGCCGGCGGACATCTTGGCAATTAAGGGTCCCACGGCAGTGCAGGAGTACATCGTGAACGAGATTCAGGACGTGTACCGTCTGCAGGGAGTGAAGATTAATGACAAGCACTTCGAGGTGATTGTGCGGCAAATGATGCGGAAGGTGCAGATAGAGGAACCGGGCGACACGCGGTTCTTAGAGCAACAGGTGGTGGACAAACTTGATTTCGCGGAGGAGAACGACCGGATTTGGGGAAAGAAAGTGGTGGTGGATGCCGGGGACTCGGAAACGATGGAGAAAGGGATGATTGTGACGGCACGGAAGTTGCGTGACGAGAATTCGACGCTGAAACGCAAGGACATGAGGCTGGTCGAGGCTCGTGAGGCGATGCCGGCGACATCAGTCCAAATTTTGCAAGGCATCACGCGTGCGGCTCTGCAGACATCAAGTTTCATGTCGGCCGCCTCGTTCCAGGAAACGACGAAGGTGCTGAACGACGCGGCAATCAACGGGAAGACCGACAAGTTGGAAGGGATGAAGGAGAACGTGATTTGCGGGCATCTGATACCAGCGGGGACGGGTCTTCGCGAGTTCGAGAAGATAGTTGTGGGGAGCAAGGAGGAGTACGAGCGTCTGACGGCCAATCGCAAGTCCGTACTGGATTTCGACGAGTAAAGGAATTCCTCCGCTCCGTTCTGCTCCGTATGGAGACAGAATCGTCCTCCTCAAACCTTTCTCGGAGAAACGGCGTAACTATCCGAAAAACACCTTGTCGGAGCAAAAAATCTCAGGAGTTATTCCTGAGATTTTTTTGTAGTTGTACGGGGTGGTGCGATGATGTCGGATTCGGAACTTTTTTGGAGAAATTCTTCCGGCGATGTACGCGAGTTCGGAATAAGCAAGTACATGAAAAACTGATAATCTCGCAAAGGATTTGTATTTTTCATGTGTGGAAAACAACAGCTTACAAAGGCATAAGCGATGATTGCCGAAGACAAAGTC
>CAYXQT010000004.1:0-41886 GCA_964466445.1 uncultured Paraprevotella sp.
TACACAAAGATACGCAAAAATTTTGATATAAACTAATTTTCAACATCTACTTATACATATACATATTATATATCATATATCAAAAAACGACGACGAATGGAGGAGATTTTCAAAGGAGGTGGGGCGGGTCGCGGACTTTGCGCCGAAGGTTGCGGACAACAAGACAAGCAACTCAACACGTATGATTATCTGGCGGACATCCCGGGCAACGCGGAGGTTACCGACCTCGTGGAGGTGCAGTTCAAGAACACGCGCAAGGGATATTACCATAACAGCAATGGCCTACGCTTGGAAAAGGGGGACATCGTGGCGGTGGAAGCCTCACCGGGGCACGACATCGGAGTGGTGACCCTTACGGGACGGCTCGTGACCCTTCAAATCAGGAAGGCGGGTCTCAAACCGGGACAGGAAACCAAGCGCGTGTACCGCAAGGCCAAACCGGCGGATATGGAAAAGTACGAGGAGGCGAAAAGCCGCGAACACGACACCATGATACGTTCGCGCCGGATAGCCCGGGAACTGGGACTGCAAATGAAGATAGGCGACGTGGAATATCAGGGCGACGGGAACAAAGCCATCTTTTACTATATCGCGGACGGACGCGTGGACTTCCGCCAACTCATCAAGGTGCTGGCCGAAACGTTCCATGTGCGTGTAGAGATGAAACAAATCGGCGCGCGGCAGGAGGCGGGACGCATCGGCGGCATCGGCCCCTGCGGGCGGGAGCTGTGTTGCGCCACGTGGATGAGGAACTTCGTATCCGTCTCCACCGCGGCAGCCCGCTATCAGGACATTTCCCTAAACCCGCAGAAACTGGCCGGGCAATGCGCCAAACTGAAATGCTGCATGAACTATGAGGTGGACACTTACGTGGAGGCGGGAAAAAGATTGCCGAGCCGGGAAACCACGTTGCAGACTCAGGACGCGGAATATCATTTTTTCAAGGCCGATGCCCTGGCCGGAACGGTCACCTATTCCACCGACAAGCATTCGGCGGCCAACTTGGTCACCCTCACTGCCGGAAGAGCCCTTGAAATCATCGGTATGAACCGCCGGGGCGAAAAGCCCCAACGTCTGGAAAGCGGCGATGTCGCGGAACCGGTAAAACCGGCCGACCTCGTGGAGCAAGAAAGCCTGACACGGTTCGACAAGAGACGGAAAAACAAAGGCAAACGAAGGGATAACGGCAACCCTCCTACATTACCGCTTTCCAAAGGGACGCAGGCCACGGAACGCAGGGAGGAGAATGTCGGCAAGGGCGGCAACGACCGTGGTTTCGCAACAGTTGGTTCCGCAACAGTCGGCAAAGGATACAAAGGAGAAGAGAGTGGCAACCGCGGGTATCGTCCGGATCGGAAAGGACATAAACGGGACAAGGACAATCATCCGGAAAAACAGGCCAAGCCCGGTCAAATCGCACCGGTCGGAAAGATGGAATAACCATGGCCAAACTCCGTGTCCCGGCACTTGTCGCGGCTTTATGCGCCCTCTTGTCGCTTGCGGGTTGCGATGAACATGTAATCTGCCATTCATACCGCCACGTCCCTCGGCAAGGGTGGAACAGGCGGGATACATTCTCATTCGACATAGACACCGTGCGGGCGGAGGCCGCATACAAGTTCGCGTTGGGATTGCGATTGACCGGTTCATACCCCTATACCGACATCTGTCTGGCGGTGGAACGGAAGTTCTCCAATCCGGATACCGCGTGCCGCGACACCGTAAGATGCCGGTTGACGGATTCGATTACCCACCGTATGGGCAAAGGTGTCCACATCTACCAATACGACGCGCCGGTTTCCCCCATGACATTGCACCGCGGGCAGACAGGGCAAGTCCGCGTCATACATCTTGCCGGACGGGAAATCCTTTCGGGCATACGCGACGTAGGGATTCTCGTCAGCCGCTGAGCCCTCAATCTCTCCTGGCCAAATTTCGCCCGGCATCCATGCGCAGGAAAATGAACAACAGGATGGTGAACCCCCACAATGACGAGCCCCCGTAACTGAAAAACGGCAGCGGGATGCCGATAACCGGCGTGAGACCCAGTACCATCCCCACGTTAACGAACACATGGAACAGGAAAACGCTCATCACACAATAGCCGTAAATACGCCCGAAAGCAAAGGGTTGCCGCTCTGCCAGGTGAACCAAACGGAGGATTAGCACCAGAAACAACACCAATACGCCGGCCGCTCCCCAAAAGCCCTCTTCTTCCCCGACTGTGCAGAAAATGAAGTCAGTATCCTGCTCCGGCACGTATTTCAGTTTCGTCTGCGTCCCGTTCAGGAATCCTTTTCCGCGCAAACCTCCCGACCCGATGGCGATCTTAGCTTGGTTGACATTGTACCCTGCTCCCGAAGGGTCGTCCTCCAAGCCCAAAAGCACGTTGATGCGCACCCTTTGGTGGGGTTCCATCACATTGTCCAGCACATAATCGGCTGAATAGAAGAACGCCATGGAACCCAATGCGAACAACGCTATATAGAAGTAACGCGCAATACGTTCTCTCAAAGCTACATAGCATAAATACAATATCATGCCCACGCATACCGTAACCAGAACAGGGGTGATGTCGAAAGGAATGACGAAGCCGGAAAAACAAAGGGATAACGCTACCGCACCCACTCCATAAGACAGGATGTTCCGTTCCACCGGCACTTTGTCGCAATAGACATGCACCATGCCGACCGTAAAGAGGATTACCATCATCAGCACCAGGAACTCGCCGACACTCGTGGGTATGTGTCCTAACATGACATGTCCGAAACGCACACCCACTACGAAGTAAGCCACTGCCGACACTCCGGAGAAAAGCACGACACCGGGCATCCCCTCTCGGTAAAGTGCCAGGAAAAAGGCCAAGTAGACCAACGCCGATCCAGTCTCCCGTTGCAAGATAATCAGAACGATAGGCACGGCAATTATGGCCGATGTCACCAGAAAGTCTTTCCACCGCGAAATGTCATATCCGTAAGCGGACATGAATTTGGCCAACGCCAATGCCGTGGCGCACTTGGCAAACTCTGCGGACTGCAAGCTGAAAGGCCCTACCTTTATCCATGAGTGGGAACCCTTGATGTCGCGTGCCAGGAAAGGCGTGGCAAACAGCAACACAAGCAAAAAGGCGTAAATGACATAGGCAAAGGTATCGTACAGCTTCCCGTCGAGCATCAGGAGGATGAAGCCCAGCACCAACGAAGTGCCTATCCAGATAATCTGCATCCCGGAGCGGGAATCGAACGAAAAAATGTCCTTTCCCATGTCAAAATCGTAGCTGGCTCCGCAAATGCTGATCCAACCGAACGCCAGCAAGGCCATATAGACAAGGATGGTCCACCAATCCAGCGAACGCCATACGCCCTTTCTTTCCTCATCTGTCCGCCGTACCATATCCGATATGTCTTTGTTGATATGTCTCCGCCATTTTCTCGCTTTCGGGAGAGAGCTTGCCGTTCAAGTACTGTTCCATCATCAGTGCGCCTATGGGAACGCCGTAGTCCGCGCCCCAGCCGCCGTTCTCCACATATACGGCGATGGCAATCTTGGGATTGTCCATCGGGGCGAAACCCATGAAGACGGAATGGTCGTGCCCGCGGTTCTGCGCCGTGCCCGTCTTGCCACAGACTTCTATGCCGGGGATGTTGGCCTTGCGGCAAGTCCCGGCCAATACGGCTCTGCGCATTCCCTGCACTACCGTCTCGTAATGCCGGGCTTCCACTTTCGTATAACGTCGGCGGGTGTAAAGCGTGTCGATTTGGTCGCCCTGCACCTGTTTCACCACGTGCGGCGTGATGAAGTATCCCCGGTTGGCTATCGTCGCGCCGAGATTGGCGATTTGCAGAGGAGTCGCGTTCACTTCCCCCTGCCCTATGGAAATGCTGATTACGGTCAGCCCGTTCCATGAACCGTGATAAGCCTTGTCATAAAAGGGGGCATTCGGGATCAACCCCCTTTTTTCACCGGGCAGGTCTATGCCGAGTTTATAGCCGAAGCCCATCGACACCATATAATCTTTCCACGTCGTCATGGCTTCCTGCACATCCTTGTACTTGGTACGGTTGCCGAACATGTGATAGAGTCCCCAACAGAAATAAGCATTGCAGGAAGTCCCGATGGCCGGAATCAGTTTGGCCGGTGCCGCATGACCGTGGCATCCCACTTTCAGGCCGCGGTAGATGAAACCGTGGTGGCAGGGATAAGCCGTCTCGGAAGTGATGATGCCTTCCTGAAGAAATGTCAACGCCTGGGCGGTCTTGAACGTGGAACCGGGAGGATACTGCCCCATGACGGAGCGGTTCAACAAGGGTTTTAACGGGTCACGGCTCATGGCCAGATGGTTCTTCCCGCGTTGGCGGCCCACCATCATACGGGGGTCGTAGGTCGGCGAAGACACCATGCACAGCACCTCGCCGGTAGAGGGCTCTATGGCTACGATACTGCCCAGCTTGCCTTCCATCAGGTGCTCGCCGAGTGCCTGCAATTCCAAGTCGAGTCCCAGGACCAGATTTTTGCCGGGCACGGTTTTTGTGTCCATTTTCCCGTCCATATATCGTCCTTTGATGCGCCCCCTGACATCACGCAAAAGTATCTGCGTTCCCTTTTCGCCCCTCAACTGTTTCTCGTAGGCACGTTCCACCCCCTGTTTCCCGATGAAATCGCCGTTCCGGTAATAGTTGTCTTCTTCCACGTCTGCGGGCGACACCTCACCGATGTCCCCCAAGACCAGTGCGGCGTACGGAGACCGGTATTGGCGAATGGAACGGCGTTGCACATAGAAACCGGGAAACCGGAACAGTTTTTCATGGAACACGGAGAACTCCTCGGAAGACAACTGTCCCATGAAAAGTTGTTGGGTGTAGCGCGAGTAGCCGGGATTGCGGTGCCGGTCTTTGATTTCTTCCATCCGCCTGACATAATACTCCCGCGTTATGCCGAGGCTTGCACACAAATCCGAGGTATCCACTCCTTGTTGCTCGTTCATGACCACCATGATATCGTATGAAGGTCGGTTGTAGGCCAGCAGCTTCCCGTTGCGGTCGGTGATGACACCCCGCGAAGGATACTGGATTTTCCTCAGGAAAGCATTGGAATCGGCATTCTTCTTGTAATCGTCGCTCATGATTTGCAGGGTGAAAAGGCGGAGAATGTAAAGGAGGACGATGCCCACAGCTACCGCCCCGATTACATATTTCCGCTTTTCCCTGTCGTAATTGGACATCCTTTCCATCCCGAACTTCCGGTTAGTTGCCGGTACGCATCCTCTCCAATGCCAGTATCAGCACGATGGAAAGCACGCTGCCGCCTATGTAGGTGTAAAGCATGTCCAAGGCATTGAAGAAAGAAAAAGTCTCAAGTATCACGGCAGAAGCCTGTTCCAACAGGACGAGAAACGTCACATACCAAATGTAATTCCATTTCCCTAATGTCCGGAAGCCCGGCACCATGTCTTCCGGGCTGTCCTTGGGAGTAAACAGCCACAAGAGCCTCGGAGCGCACAGAGCCGCCAACGTCATGGAGGCCGCCCCCACTCCCGGTGTCTCGGAAAAGAAGTCGGCACCGAGCCCGACTGCAAATCCCCACGACAGCCAGGCCGCCCGCGAAGTGTCCGACGGTTGGAGGCAAAGAATGTACACATATACGGCGGGAGTGGCATAGCCGAGGAAGTGGATATGGTTGAATACCAATCCCTGGAAGACCGGCAAGACGGCGGCCCATGCCAACCTGTTGAGAAAACCCCGTTTCATACGCCGACCTTATTCCCCTTGTTCCGCCTTTTGTTGCAGACTGTCGATTTCCGTCCGGTTGGGCGTGGCGAGCACGCACACGTCCCTCAACCGGGCAAAGTCCGTGCCGAGGTTCACCTGCAATTTGTAAGAAAGCCCGTCTTCAGAATTTTCCACTTTCGTCACTTTCCCCACGAACAAGCCGGCGGGGAAGACGGCAGAGAACCCGCTTGTCTCCACGACCGTCCCCTCCTGCGGACGGGCATGGCGGGGGATGTCGCCCAAGGAGGCATAGAGGGGCGAGCCGCCTTCCCAACGCAGGAAGCCGGTATAGCCGGTTCCCCGCAAGCGGCAACTGACGTTCGACTTGCCGTTCAACAGGGGCAGGACAATCGCATACCGGGCGGAGGCCATATAGACAATCCCGACGATGCCGGTGGCGCACACGACTCCCATTCCGGGTTCGATGCCGGCCTGCCGACCCTTGTCGATAGTGAGGTAATTGTCATGCTTGCCGATGCCGCCGGTCACGACCTCGGCGGTGACCATGGAAAAAGTATCGAGGAGTTCTTCCTGACGTGTTTCCGCATGACCGGGAACGTGTCTCGCACGTTCCAACGACACGGTCAGAGCCCTCACCCTTTGCTCCAATACGATGTTCCTCCGCATCAAATCCTTGTTCCGATTTCCCAGATTCATATAAGACAAGAAGTCCGCCTCCCACTCCAGCATGCGTCCCGAGACCGCATTCGCCGAAGAAAACCATACGCTTCCCTGATAGAGGTTGAAACGGAACAGCAACCACAGGCTGCCGCCCTCCAACAACAAGAAGAGGAGCAGGTAGCCGTGTCTTTTCAGGAAATCCGCCAAGCCCTGCACGCGTCACATCAAAAAAGAAAAGTTGTTCACGTTCTTCAGCGCGATGCCCGTACCTTTCGCCACGCTGTGCAACGGATCCTCCGCGATATGGAATGGAATGTTAATCTTGTCTGTCAGCCGCCTGTCCAGGCCTCGCAGCAAAGCACCCCCTCCGGTCAGGTAAATGCCGTTATGCACGATGTCGGCGTACAATTCGGGAGGGGTGTCCTCGAGGGCACTGAGGACGGCAGTCTCGATTCGCGCGATGCTCTTCTCCATGCAGTGTGCCACTTCCTGGTAACATACCGGCACTTCCATGGGAAGGGCGGTGATGCGGTTGGGGCCGTGGACGATATAATCCTCCGGAGCATCCTCCCCGAGTTCGGTCAACGCGGCGCCAACGTGTATCTTGATGCGTTCGGCCATGCGTTCGCTGACCTTGACGTTGTGCTGGCGGCTCATGTATTCCTGGATGTCAGCGGTGAGGTCGTCTCCGGCGATGCGGATGGAGTTGTTGGAGACGATGCCCCCGAGTGAGATGACGGCGATTTCGGTGGATCCGCCGCCGATGTCGACAATCATGTTGCCCTGCGGGGCTTCGACATCAATGCCTATGCCCATGGCGGCGGCCATAGGTTCGTAAACGAGGTAGACATCGCGACCCCCGGCATGTTCGGCGGAATCGCGGACGGCACGTAACTCCACCTCCGTGGAGCCGGAAGGGACTCCGATTACCATGCGCAAGGAAGGCGAAAACAGGCGGCTGCCTGTATGTACCATCTTGATTAATCCCCGCATCAACTGCTCGCACGCGTAAAAGTCGGCTATCACGCCTTCGCGCAAAGGGCGGACGGTGCGGATATTGTCGTGTGTCTTCTCGTACATGAGCTTGGCTTTCTCGCCGACGGCAATCATCTTGTCGGTGCGGCGGTCTAAGGCGACAACGGAAGGTTCGTCGACGACAATCTTGCCACCCGTGGTGATGATGGTGTTGGCGGTGCCGAGGTCCATTGCTATTTCCTGTGTCAAAGAAAAGAAACCCATCTGCTTTATTCTCCATTTTTAACGTTAGAAACCCGGTCTGCTTGGAAAGCGCCCTCGCGCGAGCGGCTGCGAAGCCATGTTCCGATGGCAGTGTCGTAATCGCGGCATATTTCGAAGGCGCGGGCGGCGAAGAGAAGGCGGTCTTCGAGGTCGGAGCACGGGCCTTTCCGTTGCAACAAATCGGACAATAGCGCATACGCGTCTGAGCCGGACACGACGAGGACATCGCGGAAGTTCTTGGCTCCGGCGCGAAGGAGCGAGTGGCCGCCGACATCAATCATTTCGACAATGTCATCGTCGCACGCGCCGCCGGCAACGGCATCCTCGAACGGGTAAAGGTCGGCGATAATCAAGTCGATTTCGGGTATTCCATACTGAAGCAACTGCGCCTTGTCTTCCGCCACCGCGCGGCGTGCGAGTATGCCGCCGAAGATTTTGGGATGGAGGGTCTTCACGCGTCCTCCGAGTATGGCGGGAAAGCGGGTCACGTCTTCCACGGTACGGCACGGAAGTCCCAGTTGCCGGACGTACCTGCACGTGCCATCCGTGGCCAGAAGGGCAACGCCTTCACCGTGCAACTTCTGCAACAAGGCATCTATGCCGTCCTTGCGGGAAACCGACACCAATGCAGTCTTGATTTTTTTCGTTTCGGCCATAGTTGATATTTATACGTTTCAAAACGCAAAGATACGAATTTTATATAGGTTCACGGAGTTTGTTCTTTAAAAATTAGAAGGATTCCGTCTTTGTTGATGTCTTTGTCGTCAATCGGCCACATGCTTGCGTTGATTTCCGTAGGCCGGACGCCGACTCGTGGCGGTCACTATCTGTTCCTTGCCGTCGACCAGTATGTGGACGTTGAATTTTATGTCCTCGGCCATTTTTCAGTTCCTCCGCCTTGCTTTTTTCCCTTTTTCTTCATAAATTGCGTCCGAAACAAAGACCGTGACCATGAAACTGCCGAAGAAGAAAAAGAGAAGCCACCGCCTGTTGTTAGTCTCCACCTGCCTGTCCGCCGCCTTGGTCGCGGCGGGGTTTATTTTCGTCAACGCCTACCTCGTGTTCTATCCCGCGATAGTGTTGCTCGTCTGCATGGTTCGCGGCGCGAACCTGCTTCTCAGGCACATTTCGAACAATCGTAAGGATTTTGATCCGTTCTTGCCCTGGTGGTGGGTTTAGCCGGCAGTTCCTTCATCCTCCGCTTGTCCTCTTCCGCGGACGTTACGGGCGCAGTCCTCCTTCTCCTTATATAATATATATGTATATGTAGTCGTTCCTAAAAAACATCACACCTGATGATTTTAGTAAATTAGTTCGGTTCTTCTTTGACAGATTTGCAAGATATTCTTATCTTTGGGGCAAGAAACTTGCAGACTTCTATGATTCAAACGGTCGATATTACCCTATCCTTATCTGACAGCCGGTGTCAGATAGGGAAGAAACATAAGCTGTTCTGCAAACGGGCAGGCATGGGACTGACAACCGGACACCTGAAGTCGGATTGCCGCTCAGACCGCAATTTTTGCAAGGGGGGGGGAGAACCTGAGATGCCGTAAACGTATTTCTTGCGGCAACGGCTTACAACTTCAAGAGAGCCGTGAGGGTTCTTTTGGATTTCGTCAAAAAGTTCAGCGGGATACTGGTTGCTTACACTATCCCGTTGGAAACGGCCTTTTGAGGGGCAACCATATATCGTGTTATTTACCACAATCTTTCGGACTTATGTACCGCGTCTTTTCCTTTTTTTATTGTCCTTGTCCGTTTCATGCGTTACCATGGGACAGACTTCCACTACGTTTATGCTATATGGTCATGTGGCGGATTTGGTTACTCGTGCGCCGATTGACAGTGCATGGGTGGTCCAGATGGACACAGGGCACAATGTCATCGACTCGGTGCAGAGCGTCAGGAAAAACATGAACGGGAGAGACGGCGGCTTCATGTTTGGAGAGCGTTATCCTCGAGGCAGCGAGTTTATTCTGAAAGTATCCCATCCCGACTACTATACGCTGACCGTCCCTGTCAAATTAAAGACGCAAGACCCGTTGCCTGTCATATATTTGAAAAGAGTTCCGCCGAAGACCGATGAAATGGACGGGGCACATTGTCCGAAGTAACAGTCAAGGCAACCAAGCTCAAATTCTTTTATATGGGAGACACTCTTGTTTACGACGCATCGGCCTTCAATCTTCCGGAAGGCTCCATGCTTGACGACTTGATTCGCCAATTGCCTGGGGCCGAACTGCGTGAGAACGGCGAGATACTGGTGAACGGCCGGAAAGTCGACTAGCTTCTGATCCAGGGGCGTCACATGTTCGACAACAACAGACAGCTTATTTTGGAAAACCTGCCTTATTTCACGGTGAAGAACATCAAGGTGTTCGAGACGGAAGGCAGTGCATTCGACCCTCTGAACAAATTCTATGTGATGGATGTGAATCTTAAAAAGGAGTTTCTCAACAGTTTCATATCAAACGCCGAGGCCGGAGGAGGAACCGACGGGCGTTTCATGGCGCGCGCCTTTGCATTGGGAATGACAGAACGCTCGATGGCAAGTGCATACGTCAACGTCAACAACCTTAACGACATAGCGAAGCCCGGCGAACGCGGCGACTGGAACCCTCAGAACGCGGGCGACGGAATACCCACCAACACGCTGGCTGGCATCAGGTATGAAGCGAACAATAAGGATAATACCGTCATGGCCAAGGGCTCCGTCGATTTCTCCCGCACAAGCAATGACGTGGAGACGACATCACTCCAAGAGAACTACCTGACGGGAGGCAACACGTTCCAGAATTCCTTCCACACGGCGCACAGCCGCGACATATCGCTTCGCACTGACCACAATTTGTCTTTTGCCGTGGCGTCAGGATTTATAAGCAGAGTGAGGATTTCCCCGATGTTGAGATACCGCAAATACGACAATAAATCCCGTTACACGTCCGCGTCGTTCAACGAGAACGTGGCCTCCGGCCTGGGAAAGGACTGGGCGGACAGCATTGCGTCGCCGCAAGCGGGAAGCGTTCTTTTTTCCAAAAGCATCAACCGTCTTCTGACAGAAAACAAGCAGACAGGCCACTCTTTGTACACAGACATCGGGCTCACCCCTGATTTCGGCATCTTGGACAACATCCGTACAGCCACATTCTTCAATTACATCTATGAAAACTCGGCGAGCAAGGATTTCGAACACTATGACCTTGATTACCCTTCCCGGAAAGAGCTTGTCCCTGTCCGCAAGAATAATTACATGGACAGGGGGAACGAGTCTCACAAACTGGCGGGACAAGTGCGCAAATCAATGCAAAAGACATTCGGGAAATATGCACTTGACGTGATGCCCCGTTACCAATATTCCGTGAAATGGGGCAGGAACCATGACAGGAGATACCTGCTGCACCAGCTTGAAGGCTGGACGGAGGAAACGCCGGAACTCGGCATGCTTCCGTCCATGGCGGAGCTTCTCACGGTGCGGGACAATGCGAACAGCTCTTGGACGAAAGAGCGTAACCAGAAGCATACCGTCGGTGCATACGTATATTTGACCGACCACGAAGACAGGAATTTCAGCCTCTATCTCGATATTCCCGTCAACTGCTACCTGAACCGTCTCGATTACGATCGCGCGGATTTCTCCACCCGTGTGAACCGGCGCTGGTGGCTTTTTGAACCGATGCTTGAACTGAAGTACAAGGAGCACGGCCGCAACTACGAACTGACGTATAACGGCAGCGCTTCCGTCTACTCGTTGGTGAATATGATTCCGCTGAGCGACACCAGCGACCCGCTGAACGTCTTCACGGGAAATCCCGGCCTGTCCGCAGGCTGCATCCACAGCCTCTCTTTCAACATGCGCAGCGACCTTTCCGGCCAGCGCTCATACAATGCGGGTATGTCTTATTCCGTCTCGGCCAACGGCCTGGCAATGGGATACGTCTACGACAGGGCTACCGGCATCAAGGACATCACGCCGCAGAACGTGGACGGCAACTGGAACGCCGGCGTCCATGGAGACTACAACTGCCCGCTCGACAAGCCGCACCGCCTGACATTGGGGACCTCGGCATCCGCCTCCTATTTCCACAGCGTGGACATGATAGGCGTGACGGACGATGACGCCGCCAAGACGGTCGCTGCCAAGAGCACGGTAGGCACGCTTTATGCCAACGCCATGCTCCGCCTGGACTACCGGCTTTTGGACAGGCACACCTTCGGGGTGAAGGGAAACTTGCACTACATGCACTCCGGCAGCGAGCGCGCGGACTTCGTTCCGGTAAACGCCTGCGACTTCGACTACAGCGCGGTGGCAAACTTCGAGCTTCCGTGGAACTTCCGCCTGTCCACCGACATTACCATGTACAGCCGCCGCGGGTATTCGGACGAGGCGATGAACGCCGACGACCTGATATGGAACGCCCGCCTCACCAAGCGTGTCATGAAGGGCAAGCTCCTTCTGATGGTCGACGGGTTCGACATCCTGGGCAACCTGAGCAACGTGCGGCGCAACATAAACGCGCAGGGAAGAACCGAGACGTACTACAACATCATCTCGAATTACGTCATGTTCCACGTGCAGTACACCTTTACGAAATCCAAGAAATAGACGAACGGGACTTGGGGACAGGTGAATTAAGCCGGATGCCGACAACCTCTTTCCCCTCGGGAACATCGTCTCCCTGACAGCCGACCGCGGCCCAGTCGGCAAGGCGGTACTAAACGGTTTCTAACGTGTGCGGCATGACGGATTCCGGAAAACGGGACTTCGTCAGCCCCGCATCCGTTTCGCATGGCAACCCACGTTCCCCGTCCTAATCAGGTATTCTGCTATCTGCACGGCGTTCAGCGCGGCGCCTTTCCGGATTTGGTCACCCACGAGCCAAAGCGTCATGCCGTTCTCGTCGGCCAGATCCTTGCGTATGCGCCCCACGTACACGTCGTCTTTTCCCGCCAGGAAGAGCGGCATGGGATAAGTCTGCGTGGACGGGTCGTCCATCAGCCGCACTCCCTCGCCGCCGGCGACGGCCTGACGCACCTCCTCCACCGAGAGGGGGCGTTCCGTCTCTATCCAGACGGCCTCCGAATGAGAGCGGAGCGTCGGCACGCGCACGCACGTGGCCGAGCAACGCACGTCGCTGTGCATGATTTTCCGCGTCTCGTCGAACATCTTCATTTCCTCCTTGGTGTACCCGTCCGCCCGGAACACGTCGATTTGCGGGATGACGTTGTAGGCCAGCTGGTAGGCGAACTTCTTCACCGTGGCGGGCTTGCCTTCCGACACCTCGCGGCATTGCCGTTCCAGCTCCGCCATGGCAGCCGCGCCCGCGCCGCTCGCAGCCTGGTAGCTTGCCACGCGGATGCGGCGGATATGGCTCAGGCGTTCTATGGGTTGCAAGGCCGTGACCATCATGATAGTCGTGCAGTTGGGATTGGCGATGATGCCGCGCGGATGCGCGAGCGCGTCGGCCGCGTTGCATTCGGGCACGACGAGCGGCACGTCCTCGTCCATGCGGAAGGCACTGGAGTTGTCTATCATCACCGTCCCGTGGCGCGTGATGTCTCCGGCGAACTCCCTCGACGTTCCCGCCCCCGCCGAGGCGAAAGCGATGTCGATGTCCTTGAAGAGGTCGCCGTGCCGGAGGAGCTTCACTTCGACCTCCTTGCCGCGGAACTTGTATTTGGAACCCGCGCTGCGAACCGAACCGAACAAGTCCAGTTCGTCCGACGGGAAGTCCCTCTCTTCGAGCACGCGCAGGAACTCCTGCCCCACCGCGCCGCTCGCACCCACAATAGCCACTTTCATTTCATATAGTCTTTTAAGAACATGGCGACGATACCGTCCGCAAAAATAGATAAATTATTACGATTGGAAATGCAAAACGGATTTTTTTTCGTTACTTTGCACATTCATTTAATGCAGGTGTCATGCAGGTGTCCGGCTTGTCTACATATCTTCCCGTCACGGATCCCACGTGGAAATTCTTCTTAGTGCTAAGCATCATTCTGTTCGCACCTGTCTTATTGGGCAAGTTGAAGATACCCCACATTGTCGGCATGATTCTGGCGGGCGTGGTCATCGGGCCTTACGGTTTGCATGTGTTGGACAAGGACAGCAGCTTTGAGTTGTTCGGGAACGTGGGTCTGTATTACATCATGTTCTTGGCCAGCTTGGAATTGGACATGCAGCACATGAAGCGAATCCGCTGGCAGGCGTTGACGTTGGGATTGGCCGCGTTCGTGTTTCCCCTGACGATGGGAATTGTCAGCAACGTATTTCTCCTGAAATACGGCTTGGTGACTTCCGTCCTGCTGGCCAGCATGTACGCCTCGCACACGTTGATTGCCCATCCGGTCGTGGTTCGCTACGGGGTGTCGCGCAACCGCAGCGTGAGCATCGCGGTAGGGGGGACGGTCGTGACCGACACGCTGACCTTGCTGGTGCTGGCTTTCATTTCGGGGATGTACCGTGAGGAAGTGTACGGGGGCTGGTTCGGCGTGATACTTTTGCTGAAAGTCGTCCTGCTTTCCCTTTTCATCATATATTCCTTTCCCCGCATAGCCCGGTGGTTCTTCCACCGGTACAACGATTCTGTCATCCAGTTCATCTTCGTGCTGGCCATGGTCTTCTTGAGCGCCGGCCTGATGGAACTCATCGGGATGGAGGGAATACTGGGGGCGTTTCTGGCCGGACTTGTACTGAACCGGCTTATCCCGCGCGGCGTGCCGCTGATGCATCATCTGGAGTTCGTGGGCAACGCCTTGTTCGTCCCATACTTCCTCATCGGGGTCGGCATGATTATCGACCTGCGGGTGCTGTTCGGCTCGGGCGGGGCGTTGAAAGTGGCCGCCGTGATGATTACCATGGCACTGGCCGGGAAATGGATTGCCTCATGGGTGACGCAGAAAATTTTCAAAATGTCGGCGTTGGAGCGGGAACTGATGTTCGGCCTGAGCAATGCGCAGGCCGCGGCCACGCTTGCCGCCGTCCTGGTGGGCTATAATATCATCCTGCCCTCCGGCGAGCGTCTGCTGGATGAGAATGTGCTGAACGGCACGGTGTTGCTGATATTGGTGACGTGCGTGGTCAGTTCGTTGATTACGGATGCGGCGGCACGTAAATTGGCCTTGCAGGACGGGAACATCAACGAAGACCGTCCGCTGGACGAGGAATCGGTTCTGATTGCCTTGGCTTACCCCGACACCGTGGAGGATTTGGTCAATATGGCCCTGCTGATGCGGAAGGACAAGTCGGATGCGCCGATGAGTGCCATTAACGTCGTGCTGGACAACGACGAGAAAGCCCGGGAGGGAGGGATGAAGCTGCTGGAGGCGGCTTCGGCCGTTGCTTCCGCGGCCAACGTGCAGATGCAGACCAAGGTGCGTCTGGCTACCAACCTGGCGAACGGCATCATCCATTCCATGGAAGAGAACGATTACTCCGAGCTGGTGGTAGGCCTGCACATGTGGAGCTCCCCGTCCGAATCGTTCTTCGGGCCGGTGTTGATTAGCCTGTTGAACCGCCTGAACCGCCAAATCACGATGATACGTTGCACGGGGCCCGTCAACACGATTCGCCGCATCCACGTGGCCGCGCCCGCCAAAGCCCAGTTCGAGGCCGGCTTCTACCATTGGGTGGAGCGCGTGGCTCGTCTGGCCGTAGGGCTGGGGTGCAGGATTATTTACCACGCCCATCCCGACACCATCCGGATTTTGCAGCGTTACCTGAAGGCTCGCCACGAGTCCATCCGCGCGGAATATGTCCGTACCGACGGCGGGAACGAGTTGAAAAGCATCTCGCGGGAAGTCGGGGAAGACCACATGCTCGTAGTCGTGCTGGCGCGTAGAGGCTCCATCTCCTTCCGCCCGTCGTTCGACCATATCCCCAGTCAAATCAGGAAGTATTACATGAACACGGGGCTGATGCTGATTTTCCCGGATGTGTATGCCGAGGCCGCGACGAAGGATGTGAGCGTGAACGAGCCGCTGACGACGGATTTGCGTTACGAGGCGTCCAAGGAGTGGTATAAGAGCTGGTTGTCGCGGAGCAACGGAAAGGAAGAGAGCCAATGACAACGCCGGACTGGCTGGAACGCACGACGCTCCTGATGGGGCGCGAGAGGATGGAACGCATCCGCCGGGCGCACGTCTTGGTGGCCGGAGCGGGAGGCGTGGGGGCTTACGCCGCCGAAATGCTGGCTCGCGCCGGAATAGGCGGGTTGACCGTGTTGGACGCGGACAGGGTGCAGCCGAGCAATATCAACCGACAGCTGTGTGCCCTGCATTCCACGGTCGGCGAGGAGAAAGTTCGCGTGCTGGAGCGGCGTCTTAAGGACATCAGTCTGGAACTCGACTTGACCGCGCGGGCCGATTTCTTGGAAGAGAGCGCGGCGGGTGCCTTGCTGGGCGGCGCGGAGTTTGACTTCGTCGTCGATGCCATCGACACCATAGCCCCCAAGTGCGCTTTGATTGAAGAAGCGATGAGACGGGGCGTCAGGATTGTGAGCAGTATGGGAGCCGGGGCCAAGACGGACATCACCCAAATCCGTTTTGCCGACTTGTGGGAAACGTTCCATTGCGGACTGAGCAGGGCGGTACGTGCCCGGCTGAAAAGAGACGGCATGCGCCGCCCGTTGCCGGTGGTGTTCTGCGCCCAGCAAGCCGACCCGGCGGCCGTAATCCGGGTAGAGGGGGAACGCAACAAGAAGACGACGGCGGGCACGGTGAGCTATATGCCGGCCGCGTTCGGCTGTTATCTGGCACAGTACGTGATATGCAGGTTGTAGAAGGATTATGATAGAAGTCAGGAACATAAGGAAGAACTTCGGCTCGCTCGAAGTCCTCAAGGGAATAGACCTCGACATCCGCGAGGGCGAGGTGGTGAGCATCGTGGGGCCGAGCGGGGCGGGCAAGACCACGTTGTTGCAGATTATGGGGACGTTGGACAAGCCCGACAGCGGAAGCGTCCGCTACGACGGGATTGCCACGGGAGGCTTGAGCCGCAGGGAGGTGGCGGACTTCCGCAACCGGCGCATCGGTTTCGTGTTCCAGTTCCACCAGTTGTTGCCCGAATTCACGGCCATCGAGAACGTGATGATACCGGCGTACATCGGGCATGCCTCCACGAGCGAGGCCAAGGCCCGGGCGCAAGAGCTGCTGGATTTCATGGGACTGTCCGACAGGGCTTCGCATAAGCCGAACGAGCTTTCGGGAGGCGAGAAGCAACGGGTGGCCGTGGCGCGCGCCTTGGTCAACCGCCCCTCCGTGGTGCTTGCCGACGAGCCTTCGGGAAGTCTGGACACGAAAAACAAGGAAGAACTGCACCGGCTGTTCTTCGACCTGCGGGACCGGTTCGGGCAAACGTTCGTCATCGTGACCCACGACGACGGGCTGGCGCGTCTGACCGACCGCACCGTTCACATGAAAGACGGATTGATAACCGACGATAAAGACATGTCCTTATGAACATAGAGTTAGGAAAGACGAACCGCCTCAGGATAGTCAAGGCCGTGGATTTCGGCATGTACCTGGACGGGGGCGACGCGGGGGAGATACTTCTGCCCACGCGCTACGTGCCGGAGGGTTGCAACGTGGGAGACGAACTGGACGTCTTTTTGTACCTGGACAGCGAGGAACGCCTGATAGCGACCACGCTGACGCCTCTTGCCCAAGTCGGGGATTTCGCCTATTTGCGGGTCGCGTGGGTGAACAGCTACGGGGCGTTCCTCGATTGGGGGCTGATGAAGGATTTGTTCGTGCCTTTTCGCGAACAGAAGCTCAGGATGCAGAAAGGGCGGAGCTATATCGTGCATCTGCATGTCGACGAGGAAAGTTACCGGCTGATGGCCTCGGCCAAAGTGGAACGTTATCTGTCGGACGAGATGCCTCCCTATTATGAAGGCGACGAGGTGCGGATTCTGGTCTGGCAAAAGACGGATCTGGGCTTCAAGGTCATTGTGGACAACCGTTTCGCGGGCTTAGTCTACGACGACGACTTGTTCCGCCCCTTGTACACGGGAGACCGTGCGCGAGCCTACGTAAGGCGGATTCGTCCGGACGGCAAACTGGACATTACCTTGCAGAAACCGGGCCGGGGAGCGGTGGACGACTTCTCGAAAGTGCTTCTGGAACATTTGCGGCATAATGCCGGACGTACCTCTTTGTGCGACAAGAGCCCGGCGGAAGAAATTTACGCCATGTTCGGTGTCAGCAAGAAAGTCTTCAAGAAGGCCGTGGGCGACCTGTATAAAAGGAGGCTTGTCGAAATCACGGACGAGGGCTTGCGTCTGGCCTGACCTCCCGGAAGAATGTGCGGCAGAAAAAGCCTGCGCCGGAAAGCCCCCTCGCGGGAGATGCTTTCCGGCGCAGTGTGCCTTGCGACGTGGAAGACTTATTTGTTGTTGCTTATCACGCGCTTTTCGGGGATGCGGGCTTTCTTGCCGGTAAGTTTGCGCAGGTAGTACAGTTTGGCGCGGCGGACCTTGCCGATTTTGTTCACCACGATGCTCGCGATGTTCGGGCTTTCAAGCGGGAATATGCGCTCCACCCCGATCGTGCCGGACATCTTGCGGACTGTGAAACGTTTCTTGTTCAAGTGGCCGCAAATCTTGATGACCACGCCGCGGTACTCCTGGATTCGCTCCTTGTTTCCCTCGACGATTTTATACGCCACGGTGACGGTGTCGCCCGCCTTGAACTTGGGGTGCTCCTTGCCAGTGGCGAACGCCTCCTCTGCAATCTTAATCAAATCTGCCATCTCTCTCTTAGTCGTTAAATTGTTCGTCGCTCCCGCGCAACATAACAGGGAACTCTGCATCCTGCCAGCGATTGTGCGGGAAACTCCGCAAAGGTACGGTTATTTTGCGAATCAACCAACCGCGCCCGTCTCTTTTTTCGGACGGAATGCCGGATTGTGCGGCTTTTTTTGTAATTTTGAGGCGGAATATGATTTCTTTGTGATGGGAACATTCAGGTTTTTGCTTTTGTCCGCATGTTGCGGGTGGGCGGCGGCGACGTTTGCCCAGCGTTACGAGCTGGCGGGCGTGAAGGCCGGGCGCTACGAGGTGACCGCCCGTCTGGACGCCAGGCCCGACAGCGGCGCGGTGCGCGTGGTGGCTCCCTACCGCCACGCCGTGGACAGCATGATGTCGCCGGTGCTGGGGGAGAGTGAGGTCTCCATGCGGGCGGACCGCCCCGAGAGCCTCTTGTCGAACTTCGTGGCCGACGTGCTGCGCGAAGCCTCCGTCCGGGTCGGCAAGATGGCCGACATAGGATTGTGCAACATCGGCGGACTGCGGAGCACGATGCCCGAGGGCAAGGTGACGTATGGGGACGTGTTGGAAATAGCCCCGTTCGAGAACCGCCTGTGCGTCCTTTCCTTGGACGGGCGCAAGCTGGCGGAGTTGATGGAGCAGATCGCCGCCGTGGGAGGCGAGGGAATCAGCGGCGCCACTCTGGCCATCACGGGAGAGGGGCGTCTCCTGCATGCCGAAGTCGGGGGAAAGCCGATTGACCCCGACAGCATTTATGTGATTTCCACGTCGGACTACCTTGCGGGGGGCAACGACAAGATGTACGCCCTGAAAGATAACTTGTCGAAGAAGGTCACGGACATACCCGTGCGCGACTTGATCGTGGAATCCATCCGGCGGACGGCCGCGCAAGGGAATAAAATCACGGCCCGCATGGAGGGCAGAATCGTCAAGCAATAAAGAGGAGAACCGGGCGATGAAAAGGGGAAGAATCATGATAGGGGCGGCCTTGTGCGGGCTGGCAGGTGTCGCGTTCGCGGCACGGGACGGCGAAGTGGAATTGCGCATCGTGCATACCAACGACACGCACAGCTGCGTGATGCCGGTCAGTCCGAATTCGTCCGACACGGCGTTGGCGGACAAAGGCGGCTTCGTGCGCCGCGCGGCGTTGGTGCGCGACTTGCGGGCGGAAGACCCGGACTTGCTGCTTTTCGACAGCGGCGACTTCTCGCAGGGTTCCGCTTACTACAACTTGTACAAGGGGGACGTGGAAGTGAAGTTGATGAACGAGATGCGCTACGATGCGGCGACCATAGGAAACCATGAATTCGACTTCGGGCTGGACAACATGGCACGCATATTCCGCGAGGCGGATTTCCCCATCGTCTGCGCGAACTACCACGTGGAAGGCACGGTGCTGGAGGGGCTGGTGCGCCCTTACGTCGTCCTGGAACGCAAGGGCGTGAAAATCGGAGTGTTCGGACTGGGCACGAAGCTGGAGGGTATGGTCGCCGCCGAGAATTACGAGGGGGTGACGTACGAAGACCCGATTGCGGCGGCCAACCGGGTGGCCGGCGAGCTGAAAGAAAAGGAGCACTGCGACCTCGTGGTGTGCCTCTCCCACTTGGGGTGGAATATCGACGGTTTGGACGATACGGAGCTGGTGCCGGCCACGCGCCATGTCGACCTCGTGCTGGGCGGCCATTCCCATACTTATTTCGAGCATCCCGAAGTATTGAAGGACGCCGGAGGGAAAAACGTGTATTGCAACCAGATGGGCAAGCACGGACGCTACGTCGGCATGCTCCTGTTGGAGATGTCGCCGCCGCGGGAGACTGGCCTTCATTCAAAATAGAGCGTCAGCACGATCATCTTCGACGACGCTCCGTCCAACGAATTGGTGAATTTCCGCAGCGAATTGTCTATCAAGTCGCTGCGGTCTTTCTGCAGGACGTCCGACAAGCCGAAGCAGAACTTCAGCTCGGGGATGAGCTTGAAGAACGGCAGGTATATGTCGCACCCCATGCCCACTTCGACGTAACAGTCGAAAGGTTTCAGGAGCAGGGCTTTCTGTTTCTTGGTGGTCAGGTCTACCATGGGGTTCACGCCCGCAATGAAGTAAGGACGGAAGTTGTTGTAGCGCGGGGCGGCGAACTTCAAGTCTAACGGGGCGGAAATGTAAGTCGACTTTATGTTCTGCGTGCTGTCCGCCCCCGTCCCCTGCTCATGAAAAGACACGTGCTTCTGCCCGAAGTGCAGGGTCGGGACGAGGCGCAGGGACAAATAAGTGTTCAGCCGCATCTCGCCCAGCACGCCCACGCTGAACCCCGGCCCGTAGTTGTCCACGTCGGCATACCATTGCTCGCCGCTTTCCGGGTCGACATAGCCGTTGTTCTCCAGCTCCAAGTCCTGCACGTGCACGCCGAAGAGGAAGCCGTAATGGAACCTCCTTTGGTCAATGTACGGGCGGTGCTGGATTTTGCGCTCCTGCGCCGTGACGCCGGAAACGGGCAGCAGGCAAAGGAGGACGGCCAGAATTCTTCTCATGAATCATGGATATTTATTAGGAAACAACGCAAAGATACGTAGCTTATTGCATTTTGCCGTGGCTTTCCGGGCGAAAATCACTAAAAATAGTGAGAAAATATTTGGGGGCATTTCATTTTAATACTAACTTTGCGGCATTGTTTGGATAAAACAACACATTAATAATTTTAATTCTAAGTGATATGGCTTACGTAATTGGTGATGATTGTGTGGCTTGCGGCACTTGCATCGACGAGTGTCCGGTGGGCGCGATTTCCGAAGGCGATAGGTACGTAATCGACGCCGACGCTTGCACGGAGTGCGGCACGTGCGCCGACGCATGTCCTTCGGGCGCGATTTTCCTTTGAACGCGAGGGGTCGCGTAACCTTCAGAAGTTAGGCGGGAAAGGCTTTCTCTTCCGGAAGGAGGGGAAAGTCTTCCCTTTGTTTATGGGAGCGGGGAGCGTGCGTGAGGGATTGCTTGTTCTCGGAAGAGGGGTGGGGCAGGTCATGTTCCAGGCCAATGCGGCTTCGGGCTTGTCGATGCTGGCGGGCATCGCCTGCAACTCGTGGCGGCTGGCGCTTCTTGCCCTTGCGGGCGATTTCGTCGGCACGCTGACGGCTCACCTTTCCGGGTATCCGGAAGAAGACATAAGGGACGGCCTGTACGGTTTCAACGGCACATTGGCGGGCATCGCCGCGGGCGTGTTCGTGGAGGCGGGGGTCGCCTCCCTCCTTTTGGCGGCGGCAGGTTCCATGCTCTCCACGTGGATAGCCCGTGCGCTCGGCCGTCAGAAGGTTTTGCCCGCTCTCACGTCGCCTTTCATCCTCGCCGTATGGTTGCTGTTGGCCCTTTGCCGATGGTGGTTTCCCTCCTTGTTGTCGCAATCCGTGATGCCGGAAGGGACGTCGCCCGACTTCTTCCGCGCTTTCAGCCTCAACATCGGCCAGGTCATGTTCCAGGGCGGCACGGTGTTTTCCGGGCTTTTCTTCTTGGCCGGCATCCTGCTCAACTCCCGTACCCAGGCTCTGTACGCGGCGTGGGGTGCCTTGTTGCCTTTGGCGGCGGCGTGGGCGGCGGGTCCCGGTTATGCGGCTTTCAATGCAGGATTGTTCGGGTATAATGCGGTGCTTTGCGCCGTCGCTCTGGGCGACCGTTCCTTGTCGGGGGCGGCGTGGGCCACGTTGTCCGCCGTGGTTTCGGTCTTCCTGCAGGCGTGGGGGATGAGCTGGGGGATAATCACGCTGACGTCGCCGTTCGTCCTGTCCGTCTGGATGGTGTCGGGGATGCGGCGTGTCCTGTGCGGGAGATAGGCGGGTCCGGAGCACTTTGGATTCCCCCGTCCGTCCCGTTTGCGAAATCCCGGTTTTGTCTTTTTGATATGAAAAGGCGCGGTTTGGGAACCAGAATGTAAGTTCCCTGCCGTTTTTGCGGAGGGGAAAATACGCGTGAAAAACGCGGTGCGTGGAAATATCGTTTGGTTTTGGTTACAAATTTTCACGTTATGGCCATGTATTTAATATTCGTTGCGGATTTTTAAGAATCCGCCTCGGGAGGAAAATTTTCATTTCTGCGGACGAAACACTTTTTTTCTCCGCATATTTTGATGCGGAAGTCCGCATTTCGGCGGAAAAACCGACCGAAGGAGACCTGTAGACCTGCGCCGCCCGCCCTTTTTTTCTCTGGATGGAGCGCGGATGCCGTAAAAACCCGGATGACAATATGACAGGCAGATTCCGGCTTTTGCTTCCCGCGTCCCGACGGCCTGCGCACGGCATGGTTTTCCGTTGTGCAAAAAGTAAGCGAAAGGGGCGGGGCGGCTGACAGGCGGACTTCCGTCAGGCGTGCGAGAATCGTTTATTTTCGTCGATGTCCCGACCCGCCCCGAAATAAGGCGTTCTCGTGGAAGCGGAACTGTCGTTTTGACAGTTTGACAAGTCGCGTCCTTGAAAACGGACGGAACGCACCGGGAAAACGAATTCCCTTGTTTCGTCGTCCGGTCGGAGCATGTGAGGAGGGACGGACGGCGGCCGAAGCAGGTCGCGGGGTATATGAAAGGAGAAGGCAAGTCCGTATCGCACGGGTTTCAGCGGCCCGGGCAATTCTTTCTTGAAAAATACAGGCCAAAAATAAGCGCAAGGTCAGGGGGAAAACTCAATTTCCCAACACCGAAACGCGAGTTCTTCGGACATTTCCTCTGATTTTGCACTTGCCAGTTGGCTCCGCGAGCTTATAGGACACACAAAAGTCAGGAGGCATTTTCGGCAAAAATATGTTAAAATATCATGTTGCGAGGGGCTTTGTAGGCAGGTTGTCCCTTAAATAAGAAGGAAACGTATTGTGAATTGAATTTAAATTCGTAACTTTGCGGTTTGAAAGTCCCTGATGTGGGACTCTTGGGTTTGCATCTAATAAAAATATATAAATTAAAAAACAAAAACAATGCCTACTATTCAGCAATTGGTAAGAAAGGGTAGAAAAGTGCTGGTGGACAAGAGTAAATCGCCAGCGTTGGACAACTGTCCTCAGCGTCGCGGCGTTTGTGTCCGTGTGTACACTACCACGCCGAAGAAGCCAAATTCGGCGATGCGCAAAGTCGCCCGTGTGCGTTTGACCAACATGAAGGAAGTGAACTCATATATTCCGGGCGAAGGTCACAACTTGCAGGAACACTCTATCGTGTTGGTCCGTGGCGGTCGTGTGAAAGACCTGCCGGGTGTTCGCTACCACATCGTTCGCGGCACTTTGGACACCGCCGGCGTGGCCAACCGCACCCAGCGTCGTTCCAAGTATGGGGTGAAGCGTCCCAAAGCCGGCAAGAAGTAAGTCGCGTGATTTTATAAGAAATCTATTGTTTATTAATGGAGTTTGTCAAGCTATGAGGTTGAGTAGATGTTCCGGAGGGAGGATTGAAAACCAAGTATAGCCAAACTGAAAAAACTTTCTGAAATGAGAAAAGCAAAACCGAAAAAACGTGTGATTCTTCCAGATCCTGTCTTTAACGATGTTAAAGTTTCCAAGTTCGTGAACCATTTGATGTATGATGGCAAGAAAAATCTCTCGTACGGGATTTTCTATGCCGCGCTTGAAACCGTAAAGGCCAAGATGGCCAACGAAGAGAAAAGCGTATTGGAAATCTGGAAAACCGCTTTGGACAATGTGACTCCGCAGGTGGAGGTGAAGTCGCGCCGCGTCGGCGGAGCCACATTCCAGGTGCCCACGGAGATACGTCCCGAGCGTAAGGAGTCGGTTTCGATGAAGAACCTGATTCTTTTTGCCCGCAAGCGCGGTGGAAAGACCATGGCCGACAAGCTGGCCGCGGAGATCATGGATGCTTACAACGGGCAGGGCGGCGCTTTCAAGCGCAAGGAGGACATGCACCGTATGGCCGAGGCTAACCGCGCGTTCGCACACTTCAGATTCTAACATAGTTTAAGAAGGCATTGGCGATGGCAAGACAAGACTTACATTTGACCCGTAATATCGGCATCATGGCTCATATCGATGCCGGTAAGACGACGACATCAGAGCGTATCCTTTACTATACGGGCCTTACGCATAAGATCGGTGAGGTGCATGACGGTGCCGCCACGATGGACTGGATGGCTCAGGAGCAGGAACGTGGCATCACGATTACTTCGGCTGCTACGACGACTCATTGGAGATGGAATGGTCAAACGTATAAGATTAACCTGATAGACACACCGGGACATGTGGATTTTACCGCAGAAGTGGAACGTTCGTTGCGTGTGTTGGACGGTGCCGTGGCAACGTATTGTGCCGTAGGTGGTGTCGAACCACAGTCCGAAACAGTATGGCATCAGGCGGACAAGTATAACGTACCGCGTATCGGTTACGTCAACAAGATGGATCGCTCCGGGGCCAACTTCTTTGAGGTGGTGCGCCAAATGAGAGACATCTTGAATGCCAACCCGTGTCCGGTGGTGATTCCCATTGGTGCGGAGGAGAACTTCAAGGGAGTAGTCGATTTGATCAAGATGAAAGCCATCTTGTGGCACGACGAGACAATGGGAATGGATTATTCTGTGGAGGAAATCCCCGCTGACTTGCAGGCAGAAGCGGAAGAGTGGAGAAACAAGATGTTGGAGAAAGTGGCGGAGTTTGACGACGAGTTGATGAACAAGTACTTCGACAATCCCTCTACGATTACCGAGGAGGAAATCCTCCGGACTTTGCGTGCCGCGACTGTATCGATGAAAGTGACCCCTATGCTTTGCGGCTCTTCGTTCAAGAACAAGGGCGTACAGACGTTGTTGGATTATATTTGCGCTTTTTTGCCTTCTCCATTGGATACGCCGAATGTCGTGGGAACTAATCCGGAAACTGGGGCTGAAGAAGATCGCAAGCCGTCGGAAGACGAAAAGACATCGGCTTTGGCGTTTAAGATTGCGACTGACCCGTATGTGGGCCGTTTGACATTCATCCGTGTCTATTCGGGGAAAGTGGAAGCCGGTTCGTATATTTACAACTCTCGTTCCGGTAAAAAAGAGCGCGTTTCGCGCTTGTTCCAGATGCACTCGAATCATCAGAATCCGGTTGATGTCATCAGTGCGGGCGACATCGGTGCCGGTGTGGGTTTCAAGGATATCCGTACGGGCGATACTTTGTGCGATGAAGATGCTCTTATCGTGCTGGAATCCATGGATTTCCCAGACCCGGTTATTGGCATCGCGGTGGAACCGAAAACGCAGAAAGACTTGGACAAGTTGTCTAACGGCTTGGCAAAGTTGGCCGAAGAAGACCCTACGTTCACCGTGAAGACTGACGACCAGACGGGCCAGACGGTGATTTCCGGTATGGGCGAGTTGCACTTGGACATTATCATTGACCGCTTGAAACGCGAATTCAAGGTGGAATGCAACCAAGGAAAGCCTCGGGTAAATTACAAGGAGGCCATCACGAAGACAGTCAATTTGCGCGAGGTGTACAAGAAACAGACCGGTGGGCGTGGAAAGTTTGCCGATATTATCGTAAATGTAGGCCCGGTTGATGAAGACTACAAAGAGGGAGGCTTGCAGTTCGAGAATAAGGTGACGGGCGGCAATATCCCTAAGGAGTTCATTCCTTCCGTGCAGAAAGGTTTTGAAAACGCAATGAAGAACGGCATCTTGGGCGGTTACCCGATGGATAGTCTGAAAGTGGAACTGCTCGACGGATCTTTTCATCCGGTGGATTCAGACCAGTTGTCATTCGAGATTTGTGCCTTGCAGGCTTACAAAAGTGCTTGCGCTCAGGCTAAGCCCATATTGATGGAGCCCATTATGAAGTTGGAGATAGTAACGCCCGAGGAGAATATGGGCGATGTGATTGGCGATTTGAATAAGCGTCGTGGTCAGGTTGAAGGCATGGATACCTGCCGTAGTGGAGCCCGTGTCGTGAAGGCAATGGTGCCGTTGGCGGAAATGTTCGGCTATGTGACGGCATTGCGTACGATTACTTCCGGTAGGGCCACGTCTTCTTTGACGTATGACCACCATGCTCCTGTGTCAAGTTCCATCGCTAAGGTTGTACTTGAAGAAATCAGAGGACGTGCCGATTTGGTATAAAGAACATAAACAGAATGGAATGAATGTGCCGATTAGCGAATGACTCTTAATCAGTAAACTTCTTTTCCTCTATCATTAATTATCAAAACCTATAAAACAAATGAGTCAGAAAATCAGAATCAAACTGAAGTCTTACGATCACAACCTGGTGGACAAGTCGGCGGAGAAGATCGTGAAGACGGTGAAAGTGACAGGTGCGATTGTGAGCGGCCCGATACCTCTCCCTACGCGTAAACGTATTTTTACGGTAAACCGCTCGACTTTCGTGAACAAGAAGTCTCGTGAACAGTTCGAGTTGTCTTCTTACAAGAGATTGATTGACATTTACAGTTCTACTGCTAAAACTGTGGATGCATTGATGAAGCTTGAATTGCCAAGCGGAGTAGAGGTGGAAATCAAAGTTTAGTGCTATTAAAATTTAACTGAAATGCCAGGATTATTAGGAAAGAAAATCGGAATGACATCCGTATTCGATGCCAAGGGCAAGAACGTTCCGTGCACTGTCATCGAAGCTGGCCCTTGCGTAGTAACTCAGATTAAGAGTGTGGAGAAAGACGGTTACACTGCCGTTCAGCTCGGCTTTCAGGAAGCTAAGGAGAAGAGAACGTCGGCGCCTCTCATGGGACATTTCAAAAAAGCTGGCACTACGCCCAAACGACACTTGGTCGAATTCAAAGGTTTTGAGCAAGAACTGAATTTAGGTGACACTATTACGGTAGACATGTTCGAGGAAACCGTATACGTGGACGTAATCGGGACATCGAAAGGCAAAGGCTTTCAAGGTGTCGTGAAACGCCACGGATTCAGCGGCGTGGGGGAAACCACCCATGGCCAGCACAACCGCGCCCGCAAACCCGGCTCCATCGGTGCATGCTCTTATCCCGCGAAAGTTTTCAAGGGCTTGCGTATGGCGGGGCATATGGGTAACGAGCGTGTGACTGTGCAGAACTTGCAAGTGCTAAAGGTTATCCCGGAACATAACCTGATTCTTATCAAGGGGGCTGTACCCGGTTACAATGGTTCAATCGTAATAATTGAAAAATAATGGAAGTTAGCGTATTAAATATCAATGGTGAAGATAGCGGAAGAAAAGTTCTTTTGAATGATTCTATTTTCAATATCGAGCCGAATGACCACGTGATATATCTTGCCGTAAAGCAGTATTTGGCAAACCAGCGCTATGGTACGGCTAAGACGAAGGAAAGAAGCGAGGTAAGCGGATCCACGCGCAAACTGGGTCGACAGAAAGGAGGAGGTGGCGCCCGCCGCGGCGACATTAATTCGCCGTTGTTGGTGGGCGGCGGTCGCGTGTTCGGCCCGAAGCCGCGCGATTACAGTTTCAAACTGAACAAGAAGGTAAAAGTCTTGGCACGCAAGTCAGCTCTGACCTACAAGGCGAAAGAGGATGCCATCGTGGTGGTAGAGGACTTCGACATAGAAGCCCCAAAGACGAAACGGTTCATAGAAATCATAAATAATCTTAAAGTTGACGGAAAGAAAGCTCTGTTCGTTTTACCTAACCCGAATAAAAATGTATATTTGTCAGCACGTAACCTTGAACGGGTGAACATCATGACTGCGGCTTCGTTGAACACATACAAAGTGTTGGACGCGGATGTTATGGTTATAACGGAGAATTCGCTTAAAGTTGTAGATGAGATTTTAACCACGTAAGGAAATGGAGAACCATTATGGGATATATTATTAAACCGTTGGTCACTGAGAAGATGACCGCAATTACAGAGAAACAAAATAAGTTCGGCTTCATTGTCCGTCCTGAGGCTAATAAGTTGGAAATTAAGAAAGAGGTCGAATCTTTGTACAATGTTACTGTAGTAGCGGTGAATACTTGCAGGTATGCAGGTAAATCTAAAAGCCGTTACACCAGGGCAGGTCTTATTCGGGGTCGTACGAATGCCTACAAAAAGGCAATCGTAACCTTGAAGGAAGGCGAAACTATTGATTTTTTCAGCAATATTTAAATAAGAGATGGCAGTACGTAAATTTAAGCCTACGACACCGGGGCAGAGGCACAAGGTTATTGGTACATTTGAAGAGATTACTGCGTCAGTACCAGAAAAGTCTCTCGTAAGGGGAAAACGTGCGACAGGCGGCCGTAACAATGTCGGGAAAATGACAATGCGCTATTTGGGCGGCGGTCACAAGAGGAGGTATCGTTTGATAGATTTTAAGAGAGATAAAGATGGTGTTCCAGCTGTAGTGAAGACGATTGAATATGATCCGAACCGTTCGGCTCGCATCGCTTTGTTGTTTTACGCAGATGGTGAAAAACGTTATATTATTGCTCCTAACGGTTTGCAGGTAGGTAGCACGTTGATGTCCGGAAAGGATGCAGCACCTGAGATTGGTAATGCACTCCCGTTGGAGAACATTCCGGTCGGAACCGTGATTCACAATATTGAATTGCGTCCCGGTCAAGGTGCTTTGCTTGTTCGCTCTGCCGGTAATTTTGCGCAGTTGACTTCTCGCGAGGGACGTTACTGCGTAATCAAGTTGCCTTCGGGCGAGACCCGTCAGATTCTCAGTACTTGTAAAGCTACTGTCGGTAGCGTGGGTAACTCCGATCACGCGTTGGAAAGTTCCGGCAAGGCAGGGCGTTCTCGTTGGTTAGGTCGTCGTCCCCGCAACCGTGGCGTGGTCATGAACCCTGTCGACCACCCGATGGGTGGAGGTGAAGGCCGTCAGTCGGGGGGACATCCGCGTTCACGCAAGGGCTTGTATGCAAAAGGCTTGAAGACAAGGTCTCCGAAGAAACACTCCAACAAGTATATTATCGAAAGGCGTAACAAGAAGTAATAAGTAAATCAGAATAAAAAATGAGTCGTTCATTAAAAAAAGGCCCCTATATCGAAGTGAAGCTTGAAAAGAAAGTTCTTGCCATGAATGAGAGCGGGAAGAAGAGCGTGATAAAGACATGGGCCAGGGCTTCAATGATATCTCCTGATTTTGTAGGTCATACTATTGCTGTTCACAACGGAAATAAATTTATTCCTGTTTACATTACTGAGAATATGGTCGGACACAAACTGGGGGAATTTGCTCCCACGCGCAAGTTTGGCGGCCATGCGGGTAACAAGAAAAAATGAGCAGGTTGATTAATTGAAATAATAAAGTAATATATAATGGGAGCAAGAAAGAGAATTGCGGCTGAAAAGAGAAAGGAAATCCTCAAGACCCAATACTTTGCCAAGTTGCGAAAGGTGCCTTCCTCTCCACGTAAGATGAGATACGTGGTGGATATGGTTCGCGGAATGGAAGTGAACAAAGCACTCGGCATCCTGAAATTTTCTTCAAAAGCTGCTTCTGCCGATGTAGAGAAGTTATTGCGTTCTGCTATTGCAAATTGGGAACAAAAGAACGAACGAAAAGCCGAAGACGGTGAATTGTTTGTGACAAGGATTTATGTCGACGGCGGTGCCACGTTGAAGAGGATGAGGCCGGCACCGCAAGGCAGAGGGCATAGAATCCGCAAGCGTTCAAATCACGTGACTTTGTTCGTGGACACTAAAACTAAAGATTAATTGAAGTAGTATGGGACAGAAAGTAAATCCGATAAGCAACCGGTTAGGTTTCATTAGAGGTTGGGATTCTAACTGGTACGGTGGAAAGGACTTCGGGGATTCTTTGTTGGAGGACAGCAAAATTCGCAAGTACTTGAATGCACGTTTGGCTCAAGCCAGTGTATCCAGAATTGTCATTGAACGCACGTTGAAGTTCGTGACGATTACAGTCTGCACTGCGCGCCCGGGATTAATCATTGGTAAAGGTGGCCAGGAAGTCGACAAGTTGAAAGAAGAATTGAAGAAAATCACGGATAAGGACATTCAAATCAATATCTTCGAAATCAAGAAGCCGGAGCTTGATGCTGTAATAGTGGCAAACAATATCGCGCATCAGGTGGAAGGCAAGATTGCTTATCGTCGTGCTATTAAAATGGCTATTGCCAATACGATGAGAAGCGGAGCTGAAGGCATTAAAGTCTTGATATCCGGCCGTCTGAACGGTGCTGAAATGGCTCGCTCCGAAATGTATAAGGAAGGACGTACTCCGTTGCATACGTTCCGTGCGGACATAGATTATTGTCAGGCCGAAGCCTTGACGAAAGTCGGTATGTTGGGCATTAAGGTGTGGATTTGCCGGGGCGAGGTATATGGCAAACGTGATTTGGCTCCGAATTTTACCCAGACGAAAGAGAACGGTCGTGGTGGCAACGGCGGCAGGAACTTCCGCAAGAGGAAGAATATTAATCGTTAAATTTGAATTACAAGAATCATGTTACAACCGAAAAGAACAAAATATAGAAGGCCGCAGAAAGGCCGTCTGAAAGGCAACGCCCAGCGAGGGAATCAGTTGGCTTTCGGAACGTTCGGCATCAAGTCTCTCGAAACGCATTGGATTACCAGTCGTCAGATAGAGGCAGCGCGTATAGCCGTGACTCGTTACATGCAGCGTGAAGGTCAGATTTGGATTCGTATCTTCCCCGACAAGCCGATAACGAAGAAACCGGCCGATGTCCGTATGGGTAAAGGTAAGGGAGACCCTGTGGGATATGTGTTCCCTATTACGCCGGGACGCATCATCTTCGAGGTGGAAGGTGTGTCTTATGAGATTGCAAAGGAAGCTTTGCGTCTTGCCGCACAGAAACTTCCTGTTATAACTAAGTTTGTTGTCAGACGTGATTATGATAAAAACGCTTGATTATGAAGATTGCAGAAATTAGGGAATTAACCACGGACGAATTGAAGGAGCGCATCCGGACAGAAGCGGCGAATTACACGCAGATGTTGCTAAACCATTCTGTCTCTCCGTTGGAAAATCCTGCACAGATTAAGGTTGCACGCCGTAATATCGCCCGCATGAAGACCGTATTGCGTGAGAGAGAACTTAACAAATAATAATGGTCCGCATGGAAGTTAGGAATTTAAGAAAGACAAGGACAGGTGTTGTAATCAGCGACAAAATGGACAAGACCATTGTTGTAGCTACTAAGTTTAAGAAGAAACACCCGATTTATGGTAAGTTCGTTTCCAAAACGAAGAAATACCATGCTCATGATGAGAAGAATGACTGTCACGTCGGTGATACGGTGTTGATTATGGAGACTCGTCCTTTGAGCAAAACGAAAACTTGGAGAGTTGTAGAGATTGTAGAAAGGGCCAAGTAATTATGATACAAGCAGAATCCAGATTAGTTGTTGCTGATAATAGTGGTGCTCGTGAAGTTCTTTGCATCCGTGTTTTGGGTGGAACGAGAAGGCGTTATGCTTCTGTAGGTGATGTGATTGTCGTCTCTGTCAAAAGTGTTATCCCGTCTAGCGACATTAAAAAAGGTGCGGTGTCAAAGGCTTTGATTGTACGTACTAAAAAAGAGATTCGTCGAGCGGACGGTTCATATATTCGTTTTGACGATAACGCCTGCGTCCTTCTGAACAGTGCCGGCGAGTTGAGAGGAAGTCGCATTTTCGGCCCGGTCGCTCGCGAGTTGCGTGCTACGAACATGAAAGTCGTTTCTTTGGCACCTGAGGTTCTTTAATTTTAAGAAATAGAATAATGAGTAAGTTACATATTAAAAAGGGCGACACGGTTTACGTAAATGCCGGTGATGACAAAGGCCGGACGGGTAAGGTGTTGAAAGTGTTCGTGGAGAAACGCCGTGCCATCGTAGAAGGCTTGAACATGGTTTCTAAGAGCCAAAAGCCGAGTGCGAAGTATCCTCAGGGAGGCTTTGTAAAGCAGGAGGCTCCTATCCATATTTCAAACTTGAACGTCGTGGATCCGAAGACCGGCAAGCCAACACGCATTGGCAGGAGATTAAATGCCGATGGCAAGTTGGTTCGTTATGCTAAAAAATCAGGGGAGGAGATTAAGTAATGGGAAATACTGCGAGCCTTAAAAAAGAATACGCGGAGCGTATTGCTCCTGCTTTGATGAAGCAGTTCAATTATACTTCTATAATGCAGATTCCGGTACTCAAGAAGATTGTAATCAATCAAGGATTGGGTATAGCTACTGGTGATAAGAAAATCATCGATGTTGCCATTAATGAAATTTCGGCTATCACGGGTCAGAAGGCAGTGGCTACTGTTTCAAAGAAAGACATCGCAAACTTCAAGTTACGCAAGAAGATGCCTATCGGTGTAATGGTGACATTGCGTCGTGAAAGAATGTATGAGTTCTTGGAGAAATTGATTCGTGTAGCTTTACCTCGTATCCGCGATTTCAAAGGTGTTGAAAGCAAATTTGACGGACGTGGAAACTATACTTTGGGCATTCAGGAACAAATTATCTTTCCGGAAATCAATATCGATACGGTCGACAGGATTCTTGGTATGAACATTACGTTCGTAACTACCGCCAAGACTGACGAGGAAGGTTATGCCCTGCTCAAAGAGTTTGGTTTGCCTTTTAAAAACGCTAAAAACGATTAATGCAATATGGCAAAAGAGTCAATGAAGGCTCGTGAAGTCAAGAGAGCCAAGATGGTAGCCAAGTATGCCGAGAAACGCGCGGCTTTGAAGAAAATTGTGAATACGGGCAGTCCCAAAGAGGCATTCGAGGCTGCGCAGAAGTTACAGAGTATACCGAGAAACGCAAATCCTATCCGCTTGCACAACCGTTGCAAGATGACAGGACGTCCAAAAGGCTATATGCGGCAGTTTGGGATATCGCGCATCCAGTTCCGCGAGCTGGCCTCAAAGGGGTTGATTCCGGGTGTGAAAAAGGCAAGTTGGTAATCACGTTTAATATTGTCGGGGAAGTCCCGATTAATTAATTTTTCATATAAAATGACAGATCCAATAGCAGATTATTTGACGCGCTTGAGGAACGCCATCATGGCAAAGCACAGGGTGGTCGAGATTCCTGCATCGAATTTGAAAAAGGAAATCACTAAGATTCTTTTTGAGAAAGGCTATATCTTGAACTTCAAGTTCGTTGAAGACGGACCTCAAGGTACAATCAAAGTGGCACTGAAGTATGATCCAGTAAATAAGACCAGTGCGATTAAAAAGTTGATTCGTGTATCCACACCGGGGTTGCGCAAGTATACCGGTTATAAGGATATGCCAAGAGTAATTAACGGATTGGGTATTGCCATCATATCCACATCCAAAGGTGTAATGACAGACAAGGAAGCTTCCAAGCTGAAAATAGGCGGTGAAGTAATTTGTTACGTATATTAATTGGGGGGGGGAATTAGTATGTCCAGAATAGGGAAATTACCAGTTAGCATTCCTATAGGTGTCACAGTATCTGTGAACGACGAGAATGTGGTATCTGTAAAGGGGCCGAAAGGAGAGTTGAGTCAGGCTGTACATCCTTCAATCAAAGTCGAGATTGTCGGTGGTGAGATTATTTTTACCATTGACGAACAGAATGATTCTGTGGGAATGAAGCAGAAACAAGCTTTCCACGGTTTGTATCGTTCTTTGGTTCATAATATGGTTGTGGGTGTTTCAGAAGGTTATGTGAAGAAACTGGAACTTGTGGGTGTGGGTTTCCGCGCCAATAATCAAGGAAACTTGATTGAGTTCGCATTGGGGTACACCCATAATATCTTTCTTCAGTTGCCGAAAGAAATCAAGGTTGAGACTAAATCTGAGCGAAATAAGAACCCTATTATCATATTGGAGTCTTGCGACAAGCAATTGTTGGGACAAGTTTGTGCAAAAATTCGTTCTTTCCGTAAGCCTGAACCATACAAGGGAAAAGGTATTTTGTTCGTCGGCGAGCAGATTCGTAGAAAGTCTGGTAAGTCGGCTAGTGCTAAATAATTTTTAAAACTGTGGGGTTATGATAACGAAATTAGAAAGACGAATCAAAATCAAACATAGAATACGCAATAAAATTTCAGGTACGGCTGAACGTCCGCGTATGTCAGTGTTTAGAAGTAACAAGCAAATCTATGTTCAGATAATTAACGATACGACCGGAACAACTTTGGCAGCAGCTTCTTCTTTGGGTATGGAAAAGATGCCGAAGAAAGAACAGGCTGCGAAAGTGGGTGAGTTGATTGCCAGAAAAGCTTTGGAAGCAGGTATTACTACTGTTGTTTTCGATCGTAACGGTTACTTGTATCACGGTAGGGTGAAAGAAGTTGCAGACGCAGCACGTAACGGTGGACTTAAATTTTAAAAGGTATGGCGATTAATAGAATAAAGATAAGCAGTGATATCGAATTAAAAGACAGATTGGTTGCCATCAATCGTGTTACCAAAGTAACTAAGGGTGGCAGAACGTTTACTTTCGCCGCTATTGTCGTGGTCGGTGATGGTAATGGTATCATTGGTTGGGGACTTGGCAAAGCAGGTGAGGTAACGACAGCTATTGCCAAAGGCGTGGAAGCAGCCAAGAAGAATTTGGTGAAAGTGCCCGTGTTGAATGGTACTGTGCCTCACGAGCAAGAAGCGAAGTTCGGTGGCGCTAGAGTTTTTATCAAACCGGCATCTACCGGGACAGGTGTGGTTGCAGGCGGTGCCATGCGGGCAGTATGTGAGAGTGTGGGTATTACGGACTGTTTAGCTAAATCAAAGGGCTCGTCTAACCCTCACAACCTTGTAAAGGCTACGATTCTGGCCTTGTCCGAGATGCGCGATGCCAAGACGATTGCACATGATCGCGGAATAAGTTTGGAGAAGGTGTTTAGAGGGTAAGGAGGTTTTTATGGCAACTATAAAAGTGAAGCAAATCAAAAGTAGAATTGGTGCTCCGAAAGACCAGAAAAGAACACTTGATACTTTGGGATTGAGAAAACTCAATCAGGTGGTTGAAGTGGAAGATACTCCCTCGACTCGCGGTATGGTTCGGAAACTGCACCATTTGGTAGTTATCGTAGATTAATTATTACTGTTAAACTGGTACGAAATGAAATTAAATACTTTAAAGCCGGCTCGTGGTTCGGTTAAGACTCGTAAAAGAGTAGGACGTGGTATCGGTTCCGGTTTAGGTGGCACTTCAACCCGTGGACACAAGGGTGCGAAAGCCAGGTCTGGTTATAAAAAGAAGATTGGTTTCGAAGGCGGACAGATGCCTTTGCAACGTCGTCTGCCGAAATTTGGTTTCAAGAACATCAACAGGGTAGAGTATAAGCCTGTAAACCTCGACGCTATACAGGCTTTGGCTACTGCAAGGAATTTGGAGAGAATCACGTTGGCTGATATCGTGACAGCCGGTTTGGCTTCTTCCAAGGAGCTAGTTAAAATTTTGGGTGATGGTCAGCTTACGTCTAAAGTTGACGTAGAAGCGAACGCATTCTCCAAGAGTGCAGAAGCAGCCATTGTAGCTGTCGGGGGGAACGCTATAAAAGTTTGATTCGATGAAGAAGTTAATAGAAACCTTTAAGAACATATGGATGATTGAGGATCTTAGACAAAGAATCCTCATCACCATTCTGTTTATTGCAATCTATCGTTTGGGGTCGTTTGTCGTGTTACCTGGAATTGACCCTTCACAGCTGACAGCGTTGCATACACAGACTGAGGCCGGATTGATGTCTTTGCTGAATATGTTCTCTGGGGGTGCATTTTCTAACGCGTCCATCTTCGCATTGGGAATCATGCCTTACATCTCTGCATCCATTGTAGTTCAGTTATTAGGCATTGCGGTTCCTGCCTTTCAGAAAATGCAACGTGAAGGTGAGAGCGGGCGACGTAAGATGAACCAATATACGCGTTACTTGACCATACTTATTTTGTTCGTGCAAGGACCTGCCTATCTGACGAATTTGAAGATGCAGTCTGCCGGAGCATTGAGTCCGGCCATCAGCTGGATTTCATTTATGATTACTTCGACGATTATTCTGGCGGCCGGTAGCATGTTCATCCTTTGGCTTGGCGAACGCATTACCGACAAAGGGATTGGCAACGGTGTATCACTCATCATTATGATTGGCATCATCGCCCGTCTGCCGGAAGCGTTCGGACAGGAATTCGTCGCACGTTTGAACAACTTGAGCGGTGGCGGTCTCTTGATGTTCATAGTAGAGGTGGTCATCCTTCTGTTTGTCGTTTGTGCAGCGATATTGTTGGTGCAAGGAACAAGAAGAGTCCCTGTGCAATATGCCAAGAGAGTTGTAGGCGGACAGCAATTCGGAGGAGCACGCCAATACATCCCCTTGAAACTTTTTGCCGCGAACGTGATGCCGATTATTTTCGCCCAAGCTTTGATGTTCATCCCTATCACACTGATAGGCTTCACGTCCGTAGACAAGGCTACTCCTGTCATGCAGATGATGGTAGACCATACGAGCGCATTGTACAATGTGATTTTCGCTTTGCTTATCATCGCGTTTACATATTTCTATACAGCCATTACGTTGAATCCCACGCAAATGGCTGAGGATATGAAGCGCAACAATGGTTTTATTCCTGGCATCAAGCCGGGTAAGGCTACAGCCGAATACATAGACCAGATTATGTCACGTATCACATTGCCGGGGTCGTTGGCCTTGGCTCTCATTGCCTGTATGCCTGCATTTGCCGGATTGTTGGATGTGAAAGTGGAATTTGCACAGTTTTTCGGAGGAACTTCCTTGCTTATTCTGGTAGGTGTGGTCTTGGATACTTTGCAGCAGATAGAAAGCCATTTGTTGATGAGACACTATGACGGCTTGTTGAGTTCCGGACGAATTCACGGGCGTTCGGGAATGTCTGCTTATTAAGTTTGTCTGATATGATATTTCTTAAGACAGAAGATGAAATAGAGTTGATTCGGGCAGCCAACCTTTTAGTAGCTGATACGTTGACCGAGATTGCCAAGAATATCCGACCGGGAATAACAACAAAACAGTTGGATGTCTTGGCCGAAGAGTTCATTAGGGATTACGGGGCGGAACCTACTTTTAAGGGGTTTCCTAACCCTTATGGAAGGCCGTTCCCCGCTTCGATTTGCACTTCTGTCAACGATGAAGTGGTGCATGGCATTCCGAACGACAGGCCGCTCGAAGAGGGGGACATTGTCTCTGTCGATTGTGGTGCTTTATTGAACGGATATAATGGTGATTCTTGTTATACCTTTTGCGTAGGAGATGTTTCCGAAGAGGTAAGGAGACTTCTGAAAGTGACGAAAGAATCCCTTTATTTGGGAATTGAAGCGGCCTTGGCGGGAAAGAGAATCGGTGATGTCGGCTATACTGTGCAAAATCATTGCGAATCTAATGGTTATGGCGTGGTAAGAGAATTCGTCGGTCATGGCATCGGGAAAGAAATGCATGAAGAACCGGAAGTTCCTAATTATGGTAAGAGAGGCCACGGTGCGTTGATAAAGAATGGCTTGTGCATCGCTATTGAACCCATGATTACTCTTGGCCATCCGCAGGTCGTGATGATGCCGGATCGTTGGACGGTCAAGACTCGTGACGGAAAGTGCGCGGCGCATTTCGAACACACGGTGGCCGTACATCACGGGAAAGCCGATATCTTATCTTCATTTGAGGAAATAGAAAGAATAGAAGGGAATTTATATTAGTATGGCGAAACAGTCAGCAATCGAACAGGATGGTGTGATTATGGAAGCCCTTTCCAACGCAATGTTCAGAGTGGAGTTGGAGAACGGGCATGAGATTACGGCTCATATTTCCGGGAAAATGAGAATGCATTACATAAAGATTCTGCCGGGTGACAAGGTTCGTGTGGAGATGAGCCCGTATGATCTTTCCAAAGGTCGCATCGTATTCAGATACAAATAAACAACAAGGATATGAAAACAAGAGCATCTATCAAGAAACGTACCCCAGAGTGCAAGATTGTGCGTCGCAAGGGACGCTTGTATGTTATTAACAAAAAGAACCCTAAGTTTAAAATGCGTCAGGGCTGACATTTCATAGTAGGAAGAAAATAAGACAAGTATATGGCAATAAGAATTGTAGGTGTAGATTTGCCTCAAAATAAGAGAGGCGAGATAGCGTTGACTTATATTTTCGGTATAGGTCGTAGTAGTTCAGCAAAAATCCTTGCAAAGGCCGGAGTTGACAAGGACATCAAGGTGAAAGACTGGACTGATGAGCAGGTCAGCAACATACGTGCCGTGATTGGTGCAGAATACAAGGTGGAAGGTGACCTTCGTTCTGAAATCCAGTTGAACATCAAGCGACTGATGGATATCGGTTGTTACCGTGGCATCCGTCACCGTCTCGGCTTGCCGGTTCGCGGTCAGAGCACAAAGAACAACGCCCGTACGCGTAAAGGCAAGAAAAAGACAGTCGCAAACAAGAAAAAAGCTACTAAATAATAAATAGTTAGATATGGCAAAAAAAACAGTCGCGGCCAAGAAAAGAAAGGTGAAAGTTGACGCTATGGGGCAGTTGCATGTACATAGTTCGTTCAACAATATCATTGTGTCTTTGGCAAACAGTGAGGGTCAGGTGATTTCATGGTCTTCTGCGGGTAAGATGGGATTCCGCGGGTCGAAGAAGAACACTCCCTATGCAGCTCAGATGGCTGCCCAAGATTGTGCGAAAGTCGCATTCGATCTTGGCTTGAGAAAGGTAAAGGCTTATGTAAAGGGGCCGGGTAACGGACGTGAGTCCGCAATCCGTACCATACATGGCGCAGGCATTGAGGTAACGGAGATTATTGATGTTACGCCATTGCCACACAATGGTTGCCGTCCTCCTAAGAGAAGAAGAGTTTAATAAGAGATAACTCATAATAGCAGAATGGATTTCAACGCTTTACAAGGACTTTGTTCCCTTTCTGTGGTCACGGTTGCATTGGCGTGGATTCCTGCGAAAACCTTTAAAATCAGAAATAAAAATGGCTAGATATACTGGACCAAAATCAAGAATTGCCCGCCGTTTCGGTGAAGCTATATTCGGACCGGACAAGGTATTGTCGAGAAGAAACTTCCCTCCGGGGCAACATGGAAACAACAGAAGAAAGAAAACTTCCGAATATGGCATCATGTTGGCTGAAAAGCAGAAAGCTAAATACACTTACGGCGTTTTGGAGAAACAGTTCCGTAATATGTTTGAGAAAGCTGCCCGTACAAGCGGTATTACCGGTGAGATTCTTTTGCAAAACTTAGAGTGTCGTCTGGACAATGTCGTTTATCGTCTGGGCATTGCTCCTACTCGTGCTGCGGCTCGTCAGTTAGTGGGACATAAGCACATCATCGTTGATGGTGAAGTGGTACATATCCCTTCATATGCTGTCAAGCCCGGCCAGATTATCGGTGTTCGAGAGAAATCCAAGTCTTTGGAAGTCGTTGCCAATGCTTTGGAAGGTTTCAATCACAGCAAATACCCTTGGATAGAATGGGATGAAAATACCAAGTCCGGCAAGTTGCTCCACAAGCCGGATCGTGCAGACATTCCGGAGAACATTAAGGAGCAGTTGATAGTTGAGTTGTACTCTAAATAATAATTAAGACAATGGCAATATTAGCATTTCAAAAACCTGATAAAGTATTAATGTTGGAAGCGGATGACAAATATGGCAAGTTCGAGTTTCGTCCGTTGGAACCGGGTTTCGGTATTACTATCGGTAATGCCTTGCGCCGGATTCTTCTTTCATCCCTTGAGGGATATGCCATCAATACCATGCGTATTGCAGGGGTAGAGCATGAGTTCGCGTCAGTCCCGGGAGTAAAGGAAGATGTTACCAACATTATCTTGAACCTAAAGCAAGTACGGTTCAAGAAGATAGTGGAAGAATTCGAAAATGAAAAGGTGAATATCACGGTAGAGAATGCGACAGAGTTCAAGGCTGGGGATATTAACAAGTATCTGAGTGGATTTGAAGTGTTAACCCCTGAATTAGTCATTTGTCATTTAGACGCCAAGGCGACGATGCAGATTGAGTTGTCCATTAACAAAGGGCGGGGGTACGTTCCGGCTGATGAGAACCGTGTCTTCTGTACGGATGTGAATGTGATTCCAATCGATTCTATTTACACTCCGATTAGGAATGTCAAGTACGCCGTTGAAAACTATCGTGTAGAGCAGAAGACGGACTACGAAAAACTCGTTCTCGAAATTTCCACTGATGGTTCCATCCACCCGAAAGAAGCTCTGAAAGAGGCTGCAAAAATCTTAATCTATCACTTCATGCTGTTCTCTGACGAGAAGATTACATTGGAGAATTCCGACGGCGAGGGCAATGAAGAGTTCAATGAGGAGGTATTGCATATGCGTCAGCTTCTGAAGACCAAGTTGGTAGACATGGATCTTTCTGTCCGTGCCTTGAACTGTTTGAAAGCTGCGGATGTGGAAACGTTGGGCGACTTGGTACAGTTTAACAAGACCGACTTGTTGAAGTTCAGGAACTTCGGTAAAAAATCGCTCACCGAACTTGATGACATGTTGGAGAGCTTGAACCTATCGTTCGGAACTGATATTTCCAAGTATAAATTAGATAAAGATTAACAAGCGATGAGACATAATAAGAAATTCAATCATTTGAGCCGTACTTCATCTCATAGGCACGCGATGCTGGCCAACATGGCTATCTCGTTGATTATGCACAAGAGAATTACTACGACCCTTGCAAAAGCCAAGGCTTTGAGAAAATACGTGGAACCCTTGGTGACAAAGTCCAAGGACGATACCACCAGTTCCCGACGTCTCGTTTTCAGTTACTTGCAGAACAAGTATGCCGTAACGGAACTGTTCAAGGAAATCTCCGCGAAAGTCGCAGACCGTCCGGGTGGTTATACCCGCATCATCAAGACCGGTTTCCGGCAGGGTGACAATGCTCAGATGTGTTTTATCGAATTGGTGGATTATGACGAGAACATGGCTAAACAAGCTACGAAGAAGGCTCGTACTCGTCGTTCCAATAAAAAAGCTGTAGCCAAGACAGAAGAAGCTCCGGTCACTGAAGCACCGGTAGTAGAAACTGAAACACCTGCAAATACCGAATGATTAAATTTGTCATAAGAAATTTATTGCTGTCCGATAAAACTCAGAAAAAAGCAAATTTGTATGGGGTGTGTCAAACCACCCCCTTTAGAACAAAGGATTGCTGTATGGCGTACATTCTTTAAGAAAAGTCTATACAGCAATCTTTATTTGTCTATACATCAGAAAGTCGTTTGAAATGTGGGTCAAAATCCGCTCTAAAAACCGCCTTATTAGCGCATGTAAGTACTTAGTGCCTTTCTTCAGGGGCATTTCACATGATTTCCTGATGTTAAATGCGATTGCGAAGAAGGAAAAGTCCATAAGTAGTCGTCCCTTAAAAATATTTTATTTACTGATATTCAAGGAATTGATTTATAAATAGTCTTTGATAAATCTGCAAGTTTTCTTATCTTTGGGTCAAGAAACTTGCAGATTTTATGATTAAAAAGCCAAATAACACCCCTTGCTTGTTCAGCAACCTTTCCGACATGCTGAACCAATCGCCCCCGCTTTATCAATTGGCCGACAAAATCGATTGGGGAAAATTCGAAACGGCTTTC
>CAYXQT010000005.1:0-36484 GCA_964466445.1 uncultured Paraprevotella sp.
CCGTCAGGCTGATTGTCTGATTTGTCGATATTGTCATGGTAGTCCACGTCCCCGAAGAGGGGATGTTCTGCGCCATCACGAGTGTCGACGGCAAGGAGACGACGGCAGCGGACAGAAGCTGTCTTATATATCGTTGTATCTTCATAATCGTTTACATTGCGTGTGACATGGTTATTGTTGCGGCGGTATCGGGCAGGCGGGCCACGCCTCCTCCAGCTTGTCTTGGATGACTATCTGCGCCACGATGTTGAGTACCAGCTTGTGGCCGGCATGCGCCTTTTTCGCCTCGTCGTTCAGCGTATAGGTAACGAACAGCGGCCAGGTGTACTCGTCGTGCTTGACCGGTTGCAGGTGGTAGTAGAACCCGTCATCCTCTCCTTTTTTCCAATGCTGGTCCCACTCGCTGCCCCAGTCGAAGCTGCCCTCTTCGTTTTCATTCCAGGGCGCCACGATATTGCCGGTCTTGGTGTCGACCCAGTAGCCTACGATGGCGGCGCGTATGTATCCGGTGGATATGCCCGTGTTTTGGATTTGGACGTTCTTTTTGGTCACGTAGTCGACTTCGTCCGTCACGTTCACGTCGATTTCGTCGGGCAGTCCGATGACAAAGGTGTATTTCGTGTCGGGCAGCCACTCGTCCACGATGCCGCTGAAAGGATGGGTAAAGGTGTATTCCTTTTCTCCGATCGAGAATGTCAGCTGGAGCCGTGCCGTGTCCTTCTTCTCCTCAGTCAATTTTTGCGGCAACATCATGAACATGTGTTCTTTCATCTCGAAGGGGCTGTCTTTCTCGGCCGGCTGTCCCGCCTCGTCCTTGTTTTCCGGATTGTACAGCTGTTGCGTGTATTGTCCCGTCCGTTCGCCGTACAGGGTCCAGTTGAAATGCACGTCGTCGATGCCTCCTTCGCCGTCCGAAGTCATGTCGCATGTGCCCGACGAATAGACCTTGTCGAGGGTTATGCTTTTGAGCGTCACGCCGTCCGGCATCTTGCCCACCTTGAACACGATGGCCGACAGGGCATGGTGGAAAAGCAGTTCGACGGGGGCTCCGGTCCTTTGCTGTCCGGACTTCATCGCGAAGACGAGGTCCGGCTGGTTCTCGGCGTCCTTCTTCTTCTCCGCGTCCGGCGCAGGGAGCGTGTAGGAGAACTTGCCCGCCCATCCGGTCTCCGTTTTCCAAAAATCCGGGACGGTATCGAATTTCGAGAACTCTTTCGTGCCGGCGTAGGCGCAGAACGACAAGTTTCCGGCGGGCCAATAGTATTCCGTCAGTCCTATGCGGCTGTCATCAACCGTGACCGGAAGGTTTTCGAAATAGGGATCGCCGCTCTCGCGGAATGCCGTGACAGTGAATTCCTGCACCGGGTTCGCGTCCTTGTCGAACGGTATCGCCCGCGTGAGCGGCGCGCTGGAGGCCGTCACGCCCCGGTTGGGTTCCGCGGCGAAGGTCATCCTTAGCGTGTCGCCGCCGACATACAGCGGCATGTCCAAGGGCGCGGCGACGGCGGGGGCTTCGTTTCCGGCTCCCGCGACAGTCCGCGACACGGGCCTGTTGCTTTCCGCCACCTGGAACGCGATGCGCCCGTCCGTGTCCGTTCCCGGAAGAAGCTCGTCGTCCATGCACGACGCGGCGCATGTCAGGATGCCTGCGCAGAGAGCCGCGCGGGGGAGCGTCCTGCCGACGCGGTTCATAAGTTTCGTATGTGCGTCATTCATCTTTTGCAATTATTTCATGTCGATTTCATGTTCCCCTCCGTCATCCCACGGGTGAACGTTCGTGGTGAACTTGATAACGTCGATTCCGCTAATCATATACTGGTAGTGGTGGTTGCGCACGATGTCCCATCGCCCGGCGGGATCCTTGGTGTCCACGGCAGGATGCCCGTCGGAGTAGGGGCAGAAATGTATCGTCCCCTGCCTCTCTTCACCTTCCACGGTGTAGGTGACCGTCATCGTGAGCCCTTCCTCGCCCGCCTCGTTCCCGTTCTCGCACTCGGGCAGGTAGAAGACGACGGAGCCGTCCGCGTCCGCCTTTCCGAAGACCGTGTCTTGTACGGTTTCCACGCCGGGCGGAACGCGCAATGTCTCGTCGAACTTCAAGTCGGTCGTGTTGCCTTTCTCGTTCCACTTTCCCGGCAGTCCGTAGCCGGACTTGTTCACCTTGTTGAGGGTCACGCTCTTCACTTTCACGTCCAGCTTGGCAAGGGCTTCATTGCCCTTGTCCACGCCCACTTCCACTTTCGCCATCGCACGCAGCAGTTCCACGTTCCCCAGGTCCAGCCTCTTGCCGGGCGTGATGGCGGACAGGTCCGGGGAGCATACGCCCCACATGGGTATGGCGGGGAAGTCTTCTTCCGACTGTCCGATGCAGCGGTATGTCAGACTGCCCGGCCCGTCGGCTTCGGACGACAAGCCGGCTTTCAGCGCGTCGTCGTCATCGGTAACGTCGGGCATGTTGGCCATGACCATCATCTTCAGTTTCTTTTGATGCAGCTGCAGTTCTTCAAGGGTCGTCTCCAGGTTGTCGAGCCGCAGTTCGGCATAGATCTCGCGGACGTAATCCTCGCCGGGAGGTATGCACACGATGTTCTCGAGCCGTCCGGCATAGCTGCCGTCCGCGGCGTCGTAGAACGTCACGTGAAGCCCGTCGCCGAGTATCTTGTCCTCGAACCCCACGCTCCCGGACTGTTCGTAACCGCCGCCCCAGGAGCCGTCGCCCGTGCCGTCGGGCGGCACGGTGCGTAGCGTCGGAGCCCGTTTCCCCGCCGTGCCGCGGGTCGCGAGCCGGAAGGTGACGTAGATCGTCTGCGGGTTCTCTCCGCCGACGGCCGGCACCTCGTCGTCGCAGGACGAGAGACCGGCGCAGACGGCTGCCAGCAGGCCGCATGTCATCATGTTGAACGTCGTCCGATTCATGCTTCCGTCCTCCCTTTCATTCGAAATCCAGGTCGTCGAGCACGACTCTCCACGAGTTGATGATGATTGACGTGCCGATCCAGTAGCGGTCTTCGTCGAGGAAGAAGGTCAGGACGTAATCGTCCTCGCGGTCGAGGTATTCCTGATCGGTCATGTCGTAATCGTAAGCGTCCTTGAGCAGCAGGGCGTAGTCCGTCAGGGGGATGCGTGCCGCGATTGCGCCGTCCGCCCTCTCTATGGTGAGGAACGTCCTGCGCCCGGAGGTGAGCCGTGCTATCGAGAGGTCGGCGATGGCGACGCTCACCGAAGTGAGGGCGCGTGACGGGGCCTGCCGCGGGGCTTCGCCCATTTCGGGATAGTCGTCGATGCCCATGCTCGCCGTGCCGGACTTCTTGTCGTAGGGACGGTAGGCGATTGGCTCGTCGGGGAGCAGGTTGTTGTCGTGGCCCATCAGTCCGTTCTCCTCCTCTATGCGGAAGGTGAAGTCGTCGGGGTCCACCTCCTTGCCCGAGAGATGCTGGAGGATGACGCGCACGTGGTTGGTGTCCTTCGTGAGCGGCATCGTGCAGGTGTACGTGCCGCCCTCGGAAGACATGTCGGGCAGACTCACGTCGAGCATACCGTGGAAGAGCGGGTATAGCTTTTCGTCGCTGTACGCACGGGTGCCGTCGTGCCCGCGCCGGAGCCGGCATTGCAGTTCGGCGAGACGGGTCGTGCCCGCGCCGGCCTGCGGGACGGCGAACGATTCCTCCCGTTCCCCGTCGTTTTCCAGTCCGCACCAAGCCACCAGGTGGTAGTCGCCGGCGGGCAGGTCGAGCGTCATGGCGTAACCGTCGGCGGAAAGGGTCTCGCCCCTTTCGGCTTTCTGCCACACGAGCGTGCCGTCCTTGTCGAAAGCATACAGATGCACCGATTTGACCTCGTGCGCGAAGGCGTCGGCCCATTCCATGTTGCGGTCGTAGCGGAACGCCACGCGGTAGGTCACCGAGCAGTCGCCCTCGTCGTCGTAGATGACGTTGTCGCACGAGGAGAGCAACGCGGGCGCTACGGCCGCGGCGGCAAGCAGCGTGCGTCCCGTTTTCTTCAGATATGCCGATATGAAGTTCATCATGTCTTGTTTTTGTCGTTTGTTTCTTATCGTAAACTTCCGCGCCGCCGCGGGGGAGACACGTGCCGTGCGGCAACCGTGCCGCCGCCGGGGTGTTCCGTCCGGGGCGGGAGGGCGCCGTCGTTTCCACGGGCGTACCTCCCCTTGCACCGGCGGGCGGATGCTTTTCCGCGTTTTGGAATCCGCACCGGCCCGCCCGCGTGGGCGGCCGATACGGATTGGACACAGTCCGGCTTGTTCGTTATAGTCCGCCGAAGTCTACCGTCTGCTGGCCTACGATTCTCCAAGCAAGCACGTTGACGTTCGCGCCAAGGTAAAAGAGATCCTCGTCTTCGGGCTTTTCGGGAATAATCACGTCCGTGGGGTCGAACACGGGAGTGCCGATGCCTATGATGGAGTTCACCGTCAAGTCATAGATATGGTTGCGGACGACTCCCTCGAACTTGTCTTGCCCAGTGTAACCGTTATCCGTGGCCACGGGGGTCTGATCGATGTTCACGAAATAGTAGCACCTGCCATCCTTGTAGACCCGTGCGACATAGGGGTGTTTGTCCTCAGTGCCGGCCAGGAACGTGTTAATCTCTTCCGCGGTGGCGAGTACAAATTCCCCGTTCTCTCCTCTCTTGTAAAGGTTGTCGACCCCGTCGCGGACCTTGGCCACGACTTCATAGCTTTCAAGCCATGTGAGTCCCGGGTTATCCTCCTTGTTTTCCCACTCGAAATCTTCCGGATTCAATGTGCTGTAAGTCTCAGGTTGTTCGCTTGTCTTCTTGTAGTAGCCACCATCTTTCGCCACATATTCGGCGACAAGCCTCAAGGCATATTCGGGCGTGAAATAGCCGCCGCGAAGATAAACGAACTCGAACGGAGTATTTTCTTCGTCAAGGAGTTGGGCCGTGACAAGTACAGCCGTCTTCTGGCCGGACGTGTTCGGCTGGACGTATTCGTCGGGCAGACTGATATTGTTCTCGTCGAATGTTTCGGGGGTGATATCGTCGTATGACTTGTTCCCGTACGTCATGGACGCGGGCACCGTTTCCCAATAACAACGCTTGTTGGTCTCGTCCCATACCCACGTCGAATCGTCCCAACTCTTGTCGATGTTCTTTAACAGATACGACCGTTGGGCGATATTGGCGATTTCGATGCCGGTGATTTTGATGGCAAGGTGTTTTGCCTTGCCGTCCACGACGACATCAGCACCATCGTTCTTGAATCCGTCGCTGCCATCTTCATTTTTTTTGCTTTTTACCCTGACCTTGGCAACTACGCGCTCCACGTAGACGTGGACGGGTTTGTTAAGCGCCTGATCTGCCGTAGAGCAAAAATCGTCCGGATGGACGGTAGTCCCAAGCACATCGGCTCCTCCCTCTTTATGAAAGGAATTGGTCATGATGAACGAGCCGGATTCGTGCGTGCCGTAATCGCCGATTTTCGCGGCCAGGTCTGCAAGCGTGAGCGTGTTCGCCTCCCCGGGTTTCAACAGGGTGTTGGGCGCATTGAGCACGCAGACAATCTGCAAGTCACGCTTTTTGTCCGCCTTCACGCCGTCGACGACGAGAATCGCGTGGTAGATTTGTTCCACGGCGGAATTGGTACCCGTATTGCCTGCTTCCATCGGGGTGAGCGGGGTGATTTGCGGATTGTTGGTTTTGTTGTTGTCGTCCGTCAGCGGCGTCCCGTCGGAATTGAAGAGGAAGAACCAACCTGTCCGGACAGAGTTTTCCTCATCCGAGCCGTTCTCGAAATCCTCCGGAGTGATTTCGCGGAGGCCGACGGACTTGGGTTGCACGATTTTCACGCAGACGTAATCTGTCGCTTCGCTGCTTCCGTCGGCTTTGCCCGATACCAGCTCGTTGTCTTCGGAACAAGCGGATGCCAGGACTGCCAGAGGGGCAAACAGCATCATTTTCTTACACATCGTAAAAGCCATTCTTGTTTTCATTTTCTCACTGTTTTTTAATTAGTAGTTCATGTTTTTATAGGTTCACAGGTCATTTGCGTCTTCCATTGTCGAGTTCCTCGAGCGTCGAGGCGGCCTGTTCCACGCCGAGCTTCTTCGCTTCGTCCAGGTAGCGTCGCGCCGCGTCGTAGTCCTCTCTCCGGATGGCCAGCGCGCCGCGTGCGTAGACGGTCTCGGGAGTGTTTCCCGCCTTGCCGAGATACCGTTCCGCGCCGTCGAGATCGCCGCGCCTCATGGCGGCATTGGCGGCATTGAGGTTGGCGGTCTCGTCGGAGGGGAACATGCGCACTGCCGTCTCGAACACTTCGGTGAACTCGTCCGACCCCGGCTCGTACTCCCGGGCGACGAGGTAAAACTCGTTCAGATCCAGCTTCTGCGGCCGCTCGCGCATGATTCGCTTGATTTCTTCCACGTCGGTAAAGGTGCGGATGGTGTATCGTATGCGGTAGTCGGTATGCCGCAACGCCGGATAGCAGTCGCGCAGGAGGATGCGGTATTCCTTCGGACAGGTGCGTCTGATTTTCGCCTCTTTCGCGTCGGGATCCGTGTCGCCGTCGATTATGGCGAGGATTTCCGCGCGGCGGGGGAGGTCGGTCTGTTCGACGTAACGGCGGAGTCCCGCCCAGTCTTCCGCCTCATGGTCGGTCGAGATGATGCCGTCCTGAAAATTGTAAAGCCGCATGATGTAGTCCTTCAACGCTTCGGTGCGCCCGACGGCCAGTTTCTCGTTGTGCGCGTAGGGGCTTTCGGGGGAGGCGTACCCTTTCAGCCACACGGAAGTGATGGTGATGTCCTTGTCGCCCTTCACGGAGTCTATCGTCGCCCGTATCTTTCCGAGTTCGTCCGTGTTGCGCCGGTAGGCGGGATTGATGGCGGTCTTGTCCACGGGGAAGTCGATGAACGCCGAGCCCTCTATCGAGCGGGTCTTGACGGCTTCGGCCTTCGGGCGGACATAGACGAGTTCGGGGAAGAACGCCTCCACGTGGTGCCCGAGGGTTCCGTCCCGCTCGGCCAGCAAGGTCTGGCAACAGCCGTAATCGCCGCGGTGGAGCGACAATGTGGCTCCGTTCATCCAGCCGGCATACGGCACGATGGCGTGGTATGCGATGTCGTCGGGCTTTTCGGAAGCCTTGAAGCTCTTCTCGTCCTTGCCGGTGAGCATGCTCTCGCCGTTCCGGACGTAGGAGTAGTAGCGCCGCCGCCCGTAGACGCCTACCGACTGCAGGTCCAGCGAATCCTTCCCGTTCGTGAGGCGCGGCGTGAGCAGTACGGCCCTGTTGGCATCCACGTCGAGGTTTTTCAGGTCGAGCGTCATGTCGACGGCCATGTATCCGCCGTTACGCTCCATTTTCAGGTCGGCGACGGACACGCCGTCCACGACTGCCTGCGCGGGGGCGGTCTGCGCCCATGCCGCCGCGCCCATGCCCAAGAGGGCGACTATCATATAATATGTCTTTTTCATCTTACGCGCGGGTTTAGAATACATAAACTAAGTTGATGGCGGCCTTGGTGGGGCCTACATAATGGTGCGACTTGTCCGTTTCCGCCTTCTTCCCGCACCCGGCGCAATTGAAGCGGTCGTAGTGGGTGTAGGAGTAGCCGATGCCGATTTCGGCCTCGAAGTTCCAGTGGCGGCCGAGTATCCACGCGTAGCCGTAAGCCACGCCGGCGCCGACGAACCAGCCCTCGAAACGGGAGTCTTTCAGCTTGCGGGCGTCCGTGCCGAGGAGATTGATTCTCCCGTCGAACCCGCCGACGTTGTACTGCCCTCCGTGGGCGTGCGCGCCGATGAAATGTCCGGAGAAGCGGTCGCAGAACCAGTAGCGTGCCTCGGGCTGTACGGCCCAGTGCTTCCAGCGGCGGCCGTGCGAGAGCGTCCACGCATTGAGTTGGCCCGACACGTCCGCCGTCCATTTGGGGGCAAGGGCGATTTCCAAGCCGAGGTTCGGGGTGAGAAAGCCGTCGGCGAACAGGTTTGTCTTAAGTGCCGCATCCTGCGCCCGGACGACCTGAAACGTACCGGCAACAACGATTGTCAGAAGTAAAACAATTCTTCGTTTCATCATTCTTCGTTCTTTATTTCCATAATTTTAGGCAGGTTCTGTCAATTCCTCTTTTATCGATTTCTTTTTCGTCGCAGCCCCGGGACAGGCAGCAGAACCTTTCATCTGCCTGCTTGGAGGCTTTTTCCGCTACAAAAGTAATACTTTTATTTTACCCCCCCCGATGCAACATTATTTAACCAAGTATTTAACCAAAATTCATAAGAACGGTAACGTCCGGCAGACACGCCGAGGTATCCGCAGGAAGTCGGACGGACAGCTACAATGACTGTGCCATTCCGTCATCCATCCCCGAACGGTACGATTCATTCGTTTGGAAATCAAAGGAGACAAGTCAGGACGACCGGAGCGGGAGCCGCGTAGACACCGGGAGGCGGCAATGCCGAGTTTTTTTAGAAAGTCTTGAAGAAGAAGCCCGGTAGTGTTAATAGGGACGCGCATTCACAACGTTAAAAAATGTCTAACCGTCGGGCTTCCGACTTTGTAAATCCGTTCATTCCGCGTAGTTGCCCCGGCTTCACGGTGTCTTTCAAGCCCCTGTCCGGCAGCAGGAATCATGCCCCGCGAAATCTTCAAGTCCTTTCCCTCATAGCCGACCGAAAGGCGGATTGCGACTTAAGCGAGGCGAAGGAACGGCAGGAACAGGATTGGGACTGCAAGGCCGTCCGTCGTCCTGACGGACGGGACGGGTATTGCCAAATCCGGCAAGGCCTCGCGGACTTCGCCGAAGACAGCCCGCGGTGCGACAAAACCGAAACCGGGGCGTTCTCCGTCGCGTGCAGCCGCGGACGTTGCCGCCTCCCGTGACCTGCGGGTGGGTTGTCCTCCGGACTACCGGGAGAAGCGGCCTTATTTCTCCTTCAGCAACTTCTGCATGCGCAACATCTCGTCCCGGTATTGGGCGGCTTCGATGAAGTCCAACCTCCTCGCGGCTTCCTGCATCAGACTGCGGGTGTGTTCCACGCTCTTTTCCAACTGGTCGCGCGTCATATATTCCATGACGGGATCGGCCACGGCCATTCTTTCTTCCGGTTCCGCATAGACGTAGGCGCGGGTTTCCGCATGAGCTTCCGCGTTGGCATTGACAAGGTCGGTCATCTTCCGGCCTTTCCTGATTTGTCGCGGCGTGATGCCGTGTTCCTCGTTGTACCTGAGCTGTTTCTCGCGCCGCCGGTTGGTTTCGTCAAGGGTCTTCCGCATGCTCTCCGTGATGTGGTCGGCATACATGATGGCCTTGCCGTGCACGTTGCGGGCGGCACGGCCCACGGTCTGCGTGAGCGAGCGGTGTGAACGCAAGAAGCCTTCCTTGTCCGCGTCGAGGATGGCGACCAAGGAGACTTCCGGGAGGTCCAGCCCCTCGCGGAGCAGGTTGACGCCGACCAGCACGTCGAAGCGTCCGGCGCGCAGGTCGTCCATGATTTGCACGCGCTCGAGCGTGTCCACGTCGCTGTGGATGTAGTTCGTGCGGATATCGTGCTTCATGAGGTAGCCGGCGAGTTCTTCCGCCATGCGTTTAGTCAACGTGGTGACCAGAATCCTCTCGTCCTTCTCGACGCGCCGGTAGATTTCTTCCATCAGGTCGTCCACTTGGTTCAGGCTCGGGCGCACCTCGATGACGGGGTCGAGCAGGCCGGTGGGGCGGATGACCTGTTCCACCACGATGCCCTCGCTCTGTTGCAGCTCGTAGTCGGCAGGGGTGGCGGACACGTAGATGACCTGCTTGGCCATCTGCTGGAATTCCTCGAATTTCAGGGGGCGGTTGTCCAAGGCGGCGGGCAGTCGGAAGCCGTATTGCACCAAGTTCTCCTTGCGGGCGCGGTCGCCGCCGTACATGGCGTTGATTTGCGGCACGGACACGTGGCTCTCGTCGATGACGATGAGGAAGTCGTCGGGGAAGAAGTCCAGGAGGCAGTAGGGGCGCGTGCCGGGCTCGCGCCCGTCGAAGTAGCGCGAATAGTTCTCGATGCCGCTGCAATGCCCCAGCTCGCGTATCATTTCCATGTCGTACGTCACGCGTTCGCGCAGCCGTTTGGCCTCGTAAGGTTTTCCGGCTTCTTCAAAGAGACTTACTTGTTCGTGCAAGTCCTCTTCTATGTGGCGTATGGCTTTGTCCGTGCTTTCTTTCGTGGTCATGAACAAGTTGGCCGGATAGATGCGGTATTCGTCGAAACTCCCCAAGCGGAGGCAGCTCACGGAATCGACTTCCTCTATGGATTCGACCTCGTCGTCCCAGAACGTCACGCGCAGGATGTTGTCCGAATAGGCCGGATAAACGTCCACCGTGTCGCCCCTGACCCGGAAACATCCGCGTTCCGGATTCAGGTCGTTGCGCGTGTAGAGGCTGTCGACGAGCCGCCGGAGCAACACGTTGCGGTCCAGCGTTCCGCCCCGTTTCAGTTCTATCACGTTGTCGTAAAAGGCGGCAGGGTTCCCCATGCCGTAGATGCAGCTGACGGAGGAGACGACCACGACGTCCTTCCGCCCGGAGAGCAGGGCGGAAGTGGCGGCGAGCCGCAACTTGTCTATCTCGTCGTTGATAGCCAAGTCCTTTTCTATATAGGTGTCGGTGGACGGGATATAGGCTTCCGGCTGGTAATAATCGTAGTAGGAGACGTAATATTCCACGGCGTTGTGGGGGAAGAAGCTCTTGAACTCGCCGTACAACTGGGCGGCAAGCGTCTTGTTGTGGCTGAGGACGAGGGTGGGCTTGTTGACGTTCCGTATCACGTTGGCTATGGTGAACGTCTTTCCCGAGCCCGTCACGCCGAGCAGCGTCTGGGCGGGCAAACCCCGCAAGACCCCGGAGGTGAGCTGGGCAATGGCTTCCGGTTGGTCTCCGGTAGGGGAATAGTCGGCAATCAACTCGAAATTCGGCATGTGGCAGTCCGGGAGTTGTTGGTTTCTTCGGACTACAAAAATAAGTGTTTTTGCCCATAGAAAGGCAGCCCCATGCGCTTTTTTGCATTAAAAAACTTCCTTTCTTTGCAAAGTCCGACGTTTTTCCATAATTTTGCACTCCAAAAGAGCAATATGAGACGGTTTTTCCTGTGGCTGTCCGGAGCGGTGCTGTCGTTGGCTTCATGCAACCAGTATAATAATGTAATGAAGACTGCGGATTACGATTACAAGTACGAGGCCGCAAAGGAATACTTTGTCAAGGGGCAGTATTCCCGTTCGTCCTTTTTGCTGGGAGAGCTTGTCACTTTGATGAAAGGGACTTCGCGCGGAGAGGAATGCCTTTATATGCTGGCGATGTCGGAGTTCTACAACGGCAACTTCGAGGGGGCGCATTCCTATTTCAAGAAGTACTATCAGTCTTATCCAAAGGGCGTTTATGTGGAATATGCCCGTTTTTACGCGGGGCGTTCCCTTTTCGAGAGCGTGCCGGACACGCGGTTGGATCAGAGCAGCACGATGGCCGCGGTGAAAGAATTTCAGGACTTTCTGGATTACTACCCTTACACGTCTCTGAAAGACCGCACGCAGGAGATGATCTTCGCCTTGCAGGACAAGATGGTGGAGAAAGAATTCCAGGCCGCGAAACTGTATTATGATTTAGGTTCGTACATGGGCAATTGCTCTTACGGAGGCAGCAACTTCGAGGCCTGCATCGTGACGGCCCGCAACGCCCTGCTGGATTATCCCTACGCCAGCCCCGAACGTCGGGAAGAGTTCGCCATCATGATACTGCGGGCCAAGTACCGGCTGGCCGTTCAGAGTGTGGAAGAGAAGCAGTTGGACCGTTATCGGGACACCATCGACGAATACTACGGTTTCATGAACGAGTACCCCGAATCCAAATATTCAAAAGACGCGCAACGGATTTTCGCGCAGTCGGAGAGATTTGTGAACAAAATGTCTTAAAGGGCAAAAGGAACAAGCAAAACCAATCATATAACTATGGATTATAAAAAGACGAATGCGCCTGCGAACACGGTAACCCGTGACATCATGGACTTGTGCGGAGAAACGGGTAACATCTACGAAAGCGTGGCTATCATCGGGAAGCGTGCGAACCAGATTTCCCTGGACATCAAGGAAGAGTTGTCCAAGAAACTGCAAGAGTTCGCTTCCGTGAGCGACAATTTGGACGAAGTGTTCGAGAACCGTGAGCAGATTGAAATCTCCCGTTTCTATGAGAAGTTGCCGAAGCCGTCGTTGATTGCCACACAGGAGTTCTTAGACGGTGAAGTATATCACCGCAACCCGTTGAAAGATAAAGATACGATAGATTAAGCGGGCACTTCGTTTTTAACGTTGCGGAAACGGTCATGATACAGAGAATCCAGTCTGTCTATCTTTTTTTGGTCACGGTGTGTGCGATAGTATGCCTGTGCATGCCTGTGGGGCATTTCCACAAAGACGGCATCGGGGCGGCGGTTTTCTATAATTTATGGCTCTCGATGTCCGACGGGACGCGGGTATATTCTCCATGGGCTTTGTTCGTGCTGTTGGTCTTGGTGGCGTTCATTTCGTCTGCCTCCATATTCTTGTTCAAGCACCGTATGTTGCAGGCACGCTTGTCGGTGTTCAGCAGCCTCGTCCTTGTGGGTTATTACATCGTGTTCGGGATATTCGTTTACGTGTTCAAGTCCCGTTATGCCGTCGATTTCACCCTCTCCTGGACGGCGGCCTTTCCGGCCGTGGGATTGGTATTGGACTACATGGCTTTCCGGAACATCATGAAAGACGAGTTGATTGTCCGTTCGCTCGACCGTCTGAGATAGGGGAAAAGAGGATAAGACAAATTGGGTACTGATTTTCCTGATATTCCTGCCGTCAAGTCCTCCGCATTGCTTTTACGGGATTTTTCCGGCATCTTTCCGGAATTTCTTCGCCGGGACGGACGCTCCGGAGGCGGCGAGGGCAAAAAATGTGCGGACAGGCGAAAAAAAAGACGCGCGGATGTGGCGGAAGCCGTCCCTTTTCTATAATTTTGTCTTTCGTCCGTCCTTTTCTGCACGGCGGCGCGGGCTTCTCCGTGCCGCGGAGCCGGTGCGGAAAGCCGCAAGACACTGATATTGCCGAAACGACGCAGAACAGATGTATACGCCTGATTCCATGAAATGGTACAAAGCCTTCCTCGCCTTTTCCCTGACACTGGGCGCGTCCGCCTCGGTCGCGCAGGAACCCGTTTCCTTCACTTCCGATCGGGGGCTGTCGAACACTTGCGTGCGCTCCATCACGGAGGACAGCCGCAGGAACGTGTGGATAGCCACGCAAAGCGGGCTGAACCGCTACGACGGGGTGAAGATGAACGTCTACCGGCACGGGAGCGGCGCGGCGGGGTCGCTGGGTCACGACATGACGGGATGCGTGCTGGAGACGGCATCGGGGAAGGTGCTCGTGGGCATGGAGAACGGCGTGCAGTCGTACTCTTACGACACGGATCGGTTCACGGACGTGCCCATCGTCACGTGGGGCGGCGACACGATACCGGCGCACGTGATTTCGATGTCGCGCCTCGGCGACGGCTCCGTCTACGTCTGCGTGGCGGGCTACGGCGTGTACCGTCTGCGCGAGAATCCGCGGGGAGGGGATGTCCTGAAGGAGACGAGGATATTCCGCGTCGGACGCGCCACCGTCCTGCAAGTCTTCGAGGATGCGCGGAAAAGGACGTGGATAGTCGACTCCGACGGAGGGATATGGCGGCGCGAGGGGAAGAAGCTCCTCCACGTCGCGTCGCTCCCCGGAGCCGTCAAGCTCTGCCAAAGCTCCTCCGGCCGGCTCTACCTTGCCACGGAGCGCGACGGGCTGTTGTGCTACGGCGAGGAGGAGGGACACTTCCGGAGCGTGTCGCCCGGGGGCGGGAGGCAGGTAATCGCTTCCGTCAACCCCGGCGCGGAGGGGCAGATACTGATATGCACCGACGGCGGCGGACTGAAGGTCTACGACGAGGCGACGGGGCTTGTCTCGCAGAGCGACATCCGCACTTACGAATATGACTTGTCGGTATCCAACGTGAAGGATGCCATCGTGGACAGTTACGGGAACACGTGGGTGGGCGTGTACTGGAAAGGCGTGCTGGTGATGCCGGGCGCGACGGCGGGCTTCGACTACGCGGGCCGGCGTTCCGCACGCAAGAACACCATCGGCACGGACTGCGTGACGTTCGTCACGGGCGACGGGCAGGGCGACCTGTGGCTGGCCGCCGACCATCAGGGCGTGTACCGTCTGGCACGCGACGGGAGCCGCAGTGTGCACTTCAAGCCGGGCGAGGCACGCATGATGCCCTCGACGGTGATGAGCATGCTGGAGGACTCGGAGGGGACGTTGTGGCTCGGCTCTTCGTGGTCGGGCGTGGTGAGCATGGACAAACGCACGGGGGAGTGCACGCGCCTCGGCACGCGTGTGCCCGGCGGCGACAAGATACCGAATGCCTACGCCTTGGCGGAGGACGCGGCGGGCAACGTGTGGATAGGGACGATGGGCGGCGGGTTGTTCCGCCTGAGGTTGTCCTCCCGCTCCCTGACGCAGTACGGGGCGGCGGGCACGGGCGGTCTGCCGGACTCCCTCCGCATCCTGAGCAACCCCTACGTGCGGGCACTGCTGGTGGACGGCGGCGTGCTTTACGCAGGTACGGCGGACGGGTTGGAGACGTTCACGCTCTCGGAGGACGGCATCCGTCCGCGCGGGCGTTACCTGCGGAAGAGCAGCGTGCGCGACATGAAGGCGGGCGCGGGCGGTGTCGTGTGGGCGGCCACGTCCGACGGACTCGTCCGTTTCGACGCGGCGGCGGGGCGCATGCGGACTTACACCGTCGCCGACGGTCTGCCCGTCAACTCGACGTGCAGCGTGGAAATCGCGCCGGACGGGAAGGTATGGACGGGCACGGACGACGGCCTTTCCTGTTTCGACCCGAAGCGGGAGACTTTCAGGAACTACCACGTCGAGGACGGTTTGCAGGGGAACGAGTTCGGCGTGAAGGCTTCCTTTTCGCAGGGCGGCATCCTATACTTCGGCGGCACGGGCGGACTGACCATGTTCCGCCCGTCGGACGTGGAAAGGCGGCGCGGGACGGGGAAGACGGAGTTGCGCTTGGTGGACTTCTACGTGGGCGGCAGGCCCGTGCACGCGGGCGACCGCTCGGGCGGCTATGTCATCACGGACTGCCGGTTCGCATCGGCGCGGGAGGTGAACCTGTCGCACCGCGACAAGTCGTTCAGTATAGAGTTGTGCGCGGGGAGCTTCTCCGGCGGTCCCGTGACGTACAGCTACAGCATCAACGGCGGCTCGTGGACGCGGATAGAGCACGGGCGGAACATCATTTCTTTCGTGAACATGGACGCGGGCACGTACCGGGTACGCATGAAGGCGGAGGCGCGGGGTGTGCCGTCGCCGGTGCGGGAGCTGACCGTGCGGGTGCACCCCGTGTGGTACTTGTCCCCGCAGGCTTTCGCGGTGTATGCCCTGTTGCTCCTCCTCGCCTGTTACGTGGCCGTGGTGCAAATCAGGGAACACCTGAAAGCCCGGCGCATCCTCTCCGAACACCGCCGGACGGAAGAACTGAACGAGGCGCGCATACAGTTCTTCATGAACATCAGCCACGAGATACGCACGCCGATGACGCTCATTCTCAACCCCGTCGCCGAGCTGATGAAGAAGGACAAGGACGAGGGACGCCAGCGCAGTTACCGGCTCGTGTGGCAGAACGCGCAACGCATCCTCCGCCTCGTTGACCAGCTGATGGACGTGCGCAAGATTGAGAAGGGGCAGTTCCGCCTGCGGCGCGGCAAGGTGGAGATGGTGGGTTTCGTTTCGGAACTTTACGGGCTGTTCGAGCCCGTGGCGGCTACGCGCGGCATAGCGTTCTCTTTCACGCACGGCATGGAGCGGCTGGAAGCGAACGTAGACGCGCGGAACTTCGACAAGGTGGTGATGAACCTGCTCTCGAACGCCTTCAAGTTCACGCCGGACGGGGGCGCGGTCGCCGTGGAGTTAGCGGAGGAGGGTGCGGAGGACTTTGTCCTTTCGGTGACGGACAGCGGCGCGGGTATCCCCGACCGGGAGAAGAGGCGCGTGTTCGAGCGTTTCTATTCGGGCGGCGGAGGCGGCTACGTGGGCACGGGCATAGGGCTGAATCTGGCGAAGTTGCTGGTGGAGTTGCACGGGGGCGACATCCGGGCGGAAGACAACCCCGCGGGCAAGGGAACGCGCTTCGTCGTGCGGATGCCCCGCTGGCCGCATGTGCGCGGGGAGGAGGCCGCGGAAGGGGAGACGGCGGCGGACAGCCTCGGCGAACAGACCTCCCGCTACGTGGCATCGGAGGAGCGTCAGCCGGATAATAAGATAAGGAAGAAAGGCGGAAGCCGCCGCGGCCGCATACTGGTGGTGGAGGACGACGAGGGGATACGCCGCTACCTGAGCGGCGAGCTTGCCGCACGGGGTTATGAAGTGGCGGAGTGCCGGGATGGACGAGAGGCTTGGGAGTATGTTACCGGGAACGCGGAGAAGGTAGACTTGGTCTTGAGCGATGTCATGATGCCGGAGATGGACGGGGTGGAACTTTGCCGCAAGGTGAGGGAGAATTATAGCACGAGCCACATCCCGGTAGTCCTGCTGACGGCGAGGGACGGGGACGCAGACCATCTGGAAGGCCTGACGACGGGCGCGGACGCTTACTTGTCGAAGCCGTTCAACATGGACATCCTGCTTCAGACGGTGGACAACCTGACGGAGGCGAGGCGCAGGCTATGGGGAAAATACGAATCCGAACGCCGCGAGGGCGAGGTGGACAAGATAGAGCTGACCTCGCCCGACGAGGAGATGATGAGGCGCGTGATGAAGGTAATCAACGGAAACCTCTCGAACCCCGACCTGAGCGTGGAGTTCATCGCGGACAAGGTGGGCATCAGCCGCGTCCATTTCCACCGTCGCCTGAAGGAGGCTACGGGACTGACCCCGCGCGACTTCGTGCGCAACATCCGCATGTCGCAGGCGGCGCGGCTTCTCTCGGAAAAGAACTTGGACATCACGTCGGTGGCGGTGGCGACGGGCTTCAAGTCGATTTCCACGTTTTCCACGTGCTTCAAGGCTTACTTCGGCATCCCTCCCACCGAATACGCACGCAAGAACGCCAAGGACGGCAGGGTAGGGGCGTGAGAAAAAGCGGGAAGCCCCGCGTTTCGTGGATACGTGCAGGGCGCGAGCGGAGACGTAAGGAAGTCTCGCCCGCATCGTTTTTCCGGTTCGGCGGTGTCGAACGGGAGATTTCATCCGATTCCGATCGGCAGTCGGGGTGGCGGACGCAGTTTCCGATGCTTTTTCTTGCGCACGGGGAAAGGAAGAAAAAGGGTCATGTTACTTTATTGAAAAAATGTGATACAAGCAAAGAACCTTCAAGATGGAATTTTGACCTACCTTTGCAGAAGTACGGACGGGCGTGAACGCCGCGGAGCCGTTTCCCCGTATGAGGCGGCTCGCGTATGAAGAACGGCGGATGGCGGGCGATGTCCCGTGCGGCTTGCCAGACAGCGGATGCTCGTGTCCGGAAACCGTCCCGCCGGGGACGGGGCTCGCGGGGTTTCCGTCCCGGTATTCCGACGGCGGTTTTCCCGGTGGACGACAATGTTTTCTCGTATGTTTGCAGGAGATACTCTTAAAAATAAACCGGACGGAATGAAACTTCTTCGACCTTTCTTGGCTGTCGCCTTGTCCTGCCTTTCTCTGGCTCCGTTAGGGGCACAATACGGGCAGACCCCGCCCCTGCACGTGGACGGGCGTTACCTGAAAGACCCCCACGGGAATATCGTGAACCTGCACGGCGTGATGGACACGCCCAACCCGTATTTCAACAATTACCGCTGGGGGAACGCGTGCGAGGTGTCCACGGTGCGGGCTTGCCGGAATTATTTCAACCGCCTCTTCACCGCCCTCACCGACACGGCGCAGGGGGCGTGGTGCGACATCTTCCGTTTGCATCTGGATCCCTGCTGGACTAACGACCCCAACAAACCGCAGACGGGCGAGGCGACAGGCGAAGCCAACATCAGCCGCTACAGCCGGGCGAGGCTCAACAGCTTCATGCGCCAGCTGTTCGTGCCGTTGGCGCAGTCGGCCATTGACAAGGGAATGTACGTGGTGATGCGCCCGCCCGGCGTGTGTCCCGAGGTCATCCAAGTGGGTGGCGAATATCAGGATTATCTGATGGACGTGTGGGACTTGGTCAGTTCCAATGCCACCGTGCAGGCTCTGTGCGGACAAATCTCGCTTGAACTGGCCAACGAGCCGATAACCTGCCTGGACGAGAACGGCGCGGAGACCGCCGAAGCTCTGCACGATTTCTTCCAGCCCATCGTGGATAGGATACGTGCCAACGGTTACACGGGCATCCTCTGGATTCCCGGCACCGGTTACCAGTCGAAATACGAGAACTTCGCCCTTCATCCCATCGAGAGCTACAACATCGGCTACGCCGTGCATACCTATCCGGGGTGGTACGGGGCGGACGACGAGCATTACGACCCCGAAGCCTTCATCAGACAGTGGGGCAGGCAGGTGCCCGTGGCACAGACCAACCCCATCCTGATTTCGGAAACCGACTGGAGCCCGGCAATCGACGTGAACGCGGACGGCACACCGAGGAACCACGGCACTTGGGGAACGGCGAGCACGTCCAAATGGGGCAACGCTTTCAAGGCGTTGCTCGACCGGTACGGCAACATCAGCATGACACTTACCGGCACGGCGGATTATATCGACATCGACACCTATCTTAATTCGCGCGACGTGGTGCCGGCTTTCGGCGGCAATCCGGAATGTTGCGCCCAAGCGTGCTTCGAATGGTATGCCGATTATGCCCGGACGGACTGCCCGCGCCCCGCTTTCACCCGCCTGCGTTCGGCGGACAACGGCGACGGCACGTTCACGAACCCGCTCATCCATGCCGACTTTCCCGACCCGGACATCCTCCGCGTGGGGGACACGTATTATCTGGCCACCACGACGATGTTCCTCTTCCCGGGTGCCACGATACTGAAGTCGAAAGACTTGGTGAACTGGGAGTATTGCGCCAATCCCTTGCAGCAAATCGGAAATTCCGATGCCTACAACCTCGAGAACGGCTACAACCATTATTCCAAGGGGCAGTGGGCACCTACGCTGAAATACCGTGACGGCAAGTTCTACCTCTACTTCGTGGCTTTCGACCACGAGCAGTTCGCCGACGGCGGCGGTTTCCTGCTCTCCGCCTCCGACCCGGAGGGGAAATGGGAGATGCGCAAGCTCGACGGGTTCTATTATGACGCGGGACTGTTGTTCGACGGCGACGAGACGTATGTGGCTTACGGCATCGGCGACATCAGCGTGACGCAGCTGGACGGCGACTTCAAGGCCGTGCGGACGGAGAAGGTCTTTTCCGCAGGCAACGGCCTCGAAGGTTGCCATTTTTACCATATCGGAGACTACTATTATATCTACGCTACCTACGGAGGCACGGAGGGAAGCCAGACGGTGTTCCGCGCCAAGTCGCCTTTCGGCCCCTACGAAGAGCACGAGGGGCGCGTCTTCGAGAAACAGCACATCCATCAGGGAGGTCTGGTGGAGACGCAGACGGGCGAATGGTGGACTGTCCTGTTCAAGGATGCCGGCACGGTGGGGCGCATCCCTTACCTCGAACCGGTGGAGTGGGCGGACGGCTGGCCGGTCATCGGGGACAGCGGCATCGACGTGAGCCAGGGCGGCACTAAACATGCCAAACCCGACGTGGGACAATCTTATCCCGTAACTTACCTGCCCACGAACGATACCTTTACCGACCCCTCGCTCGGCTTGCAATGGCAGTGGAATCACAATCCGGACGCGGCGGGATGGTCGCTCTTCGACAACCCCGGCTCGTTGCGCCTGCGCACCGTTTCGGTGACCGACGACTTGAAGCAGTCCCGCAATACGTTGACGCAGCGCATCTTCGCATACGAGGCCGAAGGGACGGACGCGGGCGGTTACCGCGACAGCTACGGCACGGCTCGTTTCGACCTTTCGGGCATGCGGGAAGGGGACGTGTGCGGCCTTTGCGTCTTCCAAGACCCCTACGGGTACGTGGGAGTGAAAATGACGGACGGGCAACGGCACGTCGTGTTCTACCGTAGCGCGTATGAGACGGACGGCGTGATGACGGAGGCCGACGAGGAGACGGGCGAGCCGTTGTCGGGCGAGGTGGTCTACCTGCGTGCGGTGGTGAACTTCGGCACGGGCAAGGCGAGGTTCCTATACAGCACGGACAACAAGACGTATGAGGATTTCGGTCGGGAATGGGACATGCGCTATACGCTGAACATCTTCACGGGCAACCGTTTCGGCCTCTTCAACTACGCCACGCGGGAGACGGGCGGGTATGTGGACGTGGATTGGTTCTCGACCGAGCCGGACTTCAGCGAAGAGAAATATTACGCCGAGGGGACGTTGAAGACTTTCACGGAGGACGACCTCACGGCGGTTTCGCTCACGGTGTCGGAGGAGGCGATGAGCCTGGTTCTCGGCGGACGGTGCTCGTTGGGTCTGACGGCTCTGTTCCGCTCGGGGCGGAGCGAGGACGTGTCAGCCTTGTGCGGCTACGAGATGTCGCGGGAGGGCGTGGCAGAGATAAAGGGAGGTGTCGTGACCGCGTTGTCCGACGGGACGACGGAGGTGAAGGCCACGTATACCGACTTCATGGGGAACGTGTCCTGCGCCACCTTTACGGTGACGGTCGCCACGTTCCCGCTGACGAAGGAAGGATTCAACCCGTCCGTGTGGGAGACGGGCACATTCGAGGAGGGAACGGGATGCCTCGTCACGGGTCAGTACGGTTTCGGGGGATGGCAGTACGAGACGGGCGTGGATTTCTCGGCTCACAACTACATAGTGGTGCGCCTGCATCGTCCGGCGACTTGCCAGCCTTCGTTCCGCCTCTTCGACTCCGCGAACTACTGGTCTACGCCGTACATGTGCGACATGGGCGGACAGACAGAGGCCAGGATAGACTTGCGGGACATGGTGAAGGCGGACGGCACGAAGTGCGACCCGTCGCACATCTACATCGCGGGGTTCTGGACTTTGGGCGGTAGCCCGCTTTACATAAAGGAAGTGTTCGTGAGTGACGACGGGGAGACTCCCTCGGATGTCGGGACGGTGCCGGACGGGACGACGGCGCGTGTGGTATCGGTGACTTATTATTCGTTGTCGGGGGAGATGTCTCCGGTGCCGCGGCGCGGAATCAACATCGTGCGGCGCGTGATGGAGGACGGCAGCGTGAGCGTGAAGAAAGAGGTTTACCAATAAAAAATAGGATACAAGATGGAGAAGAGAGAAATGTCGCGCGGGGCGACGAAGCAGGGCGGACTTGAGCCCTGTCTGCAGGATGCCCGCATGGGACGAAACCAGAGCCGGAAGGCGGGGCGGAGAGTGACGTGGATTTGCGCCTTGTGGGCGGCGACAGCAATTACAGGTGTCTCCGGAGCACATGCGCAGGAGGCGGAGAGCGGTATGTATAACGTGCCGGCGGCGGAATACCCGAAAGTGGACGGCAGTCGGCGGGCGATGTTCCGCCTACGAGCACCGGAGGCGCAACAGGTGGTAGCCGACATCTGCGGCAAGAAATACGCGATGGAGAAAGACGGCGAGGGCGTGTGGACGGTGACAACCGACCCCCTCGTGGTAGGTTTCCATTATTACTTCTTCGTGGTGGACGGCGTGCAGGTAACTGATCCCGCTTCTGACTGCTTCTTCGGTTGCGGGCGCATGGCCAGCGGGATAGAGATACCCGAGGCTCCGGAAGAGGCGGCGTATTATACGTTCAACAAGTCTATTCCTCACGGGCAGGTGCGCGAATGCCACTATTATTCCGAGGTGGAAGGCAAAGCCCGCCGTTGCTTCGTGTACACTCCGGCGGAGTACGAGACTTCGCCGGAAAAGAGCTATCCCGTACTCTACTTGCAGCACGGCATGGGCGAGGACGAGCGGGGATGGCACCAGCAGGGACGCATGGCCGAAATTCTGGACGGGCAGATAGCGGGCGGCAAGTGCAAGCCCATGATTGTGGTGACGGACTATGGCAATTGCGGGTACATCCACGGGGCAAGGAGAGGGGAGAGCCGCGAGGCGTTCGGCGCGTCGTTCGAGGATGTCCTGCTGAAGGACATCATCCCGTTTGTGGAAAAGACGTTCCGCGTGAAGGCAGACCGCGAACATCGCGCGATGGCAGGCCTTTCGTGGGGCGGACACCAGACTTTCCAGGTTACGCTGACGCATCCGGACTTGTTCGCGCACATCGGTTCCTTCAGCGGGGCCATACTGATGGGTCCGGGGCAGGACATAAAGGAGGTGTACGGCGGCGTGTTTGCCGATGCGGATAAGTTCAACGGCATGACGCGCACGCTTTTCATAGGGCAAGGCACGGAAGAGGGCATGGGAGGCGACCGCATGAGCCAGGCATTGAAGGAGGCGGGCATAAGGCATGTGTATTACGCCTCACCGGGCACGCACCATGAATGGTTGACGTGGCGGCGTTGCCTGAACGAGTTCCTGCCCTTGCTGTTCAAGGACTGAAGACGGAGACCAACGGACAAGGACGGACGCGATGGACGGGAACGAGTCACGCCACATACATGAAGGCAAGGGCGCGGGCCGGAAGCAAGTACTTCGGGGCTTCGTCGGCACGCGGGCGGCATCCGGCGCGAGCAGGGGCATGAGTCTGCGACGGCTCCTGTGGGCGGTTCTGCTTGTGGCGGTGCTGTGCCGTTCCGCCGCCGCGGAGCGTGTTCCGGAGCGGATAACGTTCGAGACATCGTCCGGCACGTTGGAACTGGTGCCGATGGATGCCCGCGCCATAAGGGTCAAGTGCCATGCAAGGCGGGAGAAAAGTGGAACTTTCCCGGGCGTGCGGGGCGTGGAAGAACTGATTTATGTGGATTCCCTGTCGGCATCCGCCGCGGCAAAATTCAAGGTGGGGAAGCACAAGCAGAAGACCGTGCTTTCCCTTCCGCAAATCTCCGCGGAGTACGACCCTGCGGACGAGACGTTGACATTCAGGGACGGGAAGGGTCGCGTGATATTGCGGGAGAAGCCGGGCGGGCGGCGTGTGGAGGCTTCCGCTGTGCAGGGTGAGCCGACCTGGTTAGTGGAGCAACGCTTCGAGTCGCTTCCCGACGAGTATCTCTGCGGGACGGGGCAGTTTCAGGACGGCTACCTGAACGTGAGGGGACTGACGCGCAGGCTGACGCAGGTCAACACGCAGATATCCGTCCCGTTCGTGCTGTCGAACAGAGGGTACGGCATCCTGTGGAACAATTACGGCCTTACGGACTTCAATCCCGCTGAGGAACGGGTAGACCTGACCCGGCGGGGGAAGGAGGGACCGGAGGTGACGGTGGACGTGACCTCCACGACGGGAAACCGGAAAGAGAGGAGGAGCCGGGACGTGTTCACGGGCGTGTTCACCGTTCTGGAGACGGGGGACTATTCGTTCTTGCTGGACGTGGGGCAGAAGATGGGGCGCGTGCATCATGTCGCCATAGACGGGAAGGTGACGGTGAATTCCACGGGCGTGTGGCTTCCGCCCACCACGTCGTTCATCGTGCGGTTGGAGAAAGGGGCGCACCGGGTGGAGGTGTCGGGGGACAAGGGCGACAGCCCGACGCTCTTCTGGCGTGAGGCGGGCGACGAGACCGTCTTCCGCTCGCCAGTGTCCGCCGGCCTTGACTACACGGTGTTCGCGGGCGATGCCGACGAGGTGATAGCGGCATACCGTCGCCTGACCGGGCCGGCACCCTTGATGCCCCTTTGGGCGATGGGGTACATCCACAGCCGCGAGCGTTACCATTCTCAGGCCGAATTGTTGGAGAACGCCTCGGAGGCACGCGGGCGGGACTTCCCGGTGGATGTCATGGTGCAGGACTGGCAGTATTGGGGGAAGCACGGTTGGAACGCCATGCGCTTCGATGAGGATGACTACCCCGACCCTGCGGCGATGGTGCGCGAGCTGCACGAGATGAACATGCGCCTGATGATTTCTGTCTGGGCCAAGGTGGACGCGAATTCCGAACTGGGGCGGCGGATGAGGGACAAGGGATATTACATTCCCGGGACGGAATGGGTGGACTTCTTCAATCCGGAGGCCGCGGGCTTTTACTGGCGGAGTTTCAGCGATTCCCTGTTGCGCCCTTACGGCATCGATGCGTGGTGGCAGGATGCTACGGAACCCGAGAACGACGACCTGTGGGGACGGCGGGTGAACAAAGGGAGTACGCCGGGAGAAGTCTACCGGAATGCGTTCCCGATGTTCGTCAACAGGACGGTGTACTGCGGACTGCGCAGGGACGCGCCGGACAAGCGTGCCATGATACTGACCCGTTGCGGTTTCCCGGGAATGCAACGCTATGGCACGGCGGTGTGGTCGGGCGACGTGGGCTACGATTGGGAGACGTTCGGCCGGCAGATTACCGCCGGGCTGGGACTGATGGCATCGGGGCTTCCGTGGTGGACTTACGACGCGGGGGGCTTCTTCCGCCCCGAGAACCAGTATGAAGACGAGGCTTACCGGGAATGCTTCCTGCGTTGGCTTCAGGTCTCCGCCTTCCTGCCTTTGATGCGCGTGCACGGTTACATGAGCCAGACGGAGCCGTGGCGTTATGGGAAGGAAGTGGAGGACATCGCGGCGAGGTATGTCAGGTTGCGCCACAGTCTGTTGCCTTACATTTACTCCGGAGCCGCCGCCGTGACTTTCGACGGGTACACGTTGGCGCGTCCGTTAGTGATGGATTTCCCCTCAGACCGCAGGGCGTTGGAGGAGAAGCATCAGTTCATGTTCGGACGGTCGCTGCTGGTAGTCCCCGTGGTCGCCCCGTCGGCGGTGCGGTGGCGGGCGTACCTTCCGCAGAACACTTCGGGATGGACGGACTTCTGGAGCGGCAGGTCGCACGAAGGAGGGCAGACCGTGGAAGTCTACGCGGGGAAGGACAGGATACCTTTGTTCGTGAGACGCGGTTCCATCATTCCGATGGATTTCGGGAAGCGGTATGCCGCGGAACGGACTGAAGACCCGCTGGAAATCAGGATTTATCCGGGGGCGGACGCTTCGTTCACGTGGTATGAGGACGACGGTGACAATTATGACTATGAGAAAGGACGATACAGTACGGTGGAGATGAAGTGGGACGAGAAGAGGCGCGTGTTCGACATCGGCGACCGCAGGGGGAACTTCTGCACCTTGGTGCCGCGCCGCCGGTTGCGGCTCGTGGTGGTCTCGCCGGAGAACGGCATCGGCGACGGTGTCTCCTCCCGCTTCAAGGAAGTGCAGTACGAGGGCAAACGAATGAAGATAAGACTGTAAGGAATGCGGTGCAGGCCTTGGCGCAACTCGCGCCGGACGAAACCAAGATAGTGCCGGACGGCTCCGGACTTGCCCGGAAGGGTGTCCTACGCGGACGGCGAGAGAAGGAATTAACAGACAGAACCACTTAAAATATTGAGAAAAAGATGGAAGCAAGAAGCACAACGGCCTTGGCGTTGGGGTTGTTCTCCGCGGCCTTGGCAGCACAGAACCCGATAGTACAGACCCATTATACGGCTGACCCCGCGCCCATGGTGCACGACGGCACGCTGTACCTGTACACCAGCCACGACGAAGATGCGTCGACGTGGTACGTCATGAACGACTGGAAGCTGTACACGACGACGGACATGGTGAACTGGACGGACCACGGGGCGGTGCTGTCCTACGAGACTTTCCCGTGGGCGCGGGGCGACGCGTGGGCGATGCAATGCGTGGAGCGCGGGGGAAAGTTCTACGCCTACGTCCCCGTGACGACGAAGTCGGGCGACGGTGCCATCGGCGTGGCCGTGGCGGACAGTCCATACGGTCCGTTCCACGATCCGCTGGGCAAGCCTTTGGCACAAAGTATGCGTGGAGACATAGACCCCACGGTGCTCGTGGACGATGACGGCCAGGCTTACCTGTATTGGGGAAACCCGTTCTGCTATTATGTGAAACTGAACGAGGACATGATTTCCTACAGCGGCGACATCGTCCGCGTCCCGATGACGGAGGAGGCGTTCGGAAAGATGGAGGGCGGCATGCCCGGGCGGTCGACGCGCTATGTGGAAGGACCGTGGCTGTACAAGCGCAAGGACTTGTATTACCTGCTTTGGGCTGGGGGACCGTTGCCGGAGCATCTCGGCTATTCCACGAGCACTACCCCCGTGGGGCCGTGGAAGTACGGCGGGGTGCTGATGCCCACTGAGGGGCGGAGCTTCACCAACCATCCCGGCATGGCGGACTACAAGGGGAGTACCTACTTATTTTATCACAACGGGGCTTTGCCGGGGGGTAGCGGCTTCACGCGCTCGGTATGCGTGGAGCGGGCGGAGTTTCGCGAGGACGGCTCGCTTGTCCCGCTGAAGATGACCGCCGGGATAGAGAAGGGATTAGAGACGTTGAACCCCTTCCGTAAGACGGAAGCCGAGACCATCGCCTTTTCCGAGGGGATGAAAGCCTCGCGGAACGAGGAAGTCGGCGTGTTCGTCAATGCCATGAACGACGGGGCTTACATACGGGTGCGGGACGTGGATTTCAGCGAGGATGGCGCGGGACGTATCACGGTGCGCGTGGGCACGACGCACAACGAAGGCGTGACGATGGAGGTGCGGGCCGACGGCAGGGAAGGACGGTTGCTGGCCACGTTGAAGGTGCCTCTGACGGGGGGCGACAACCGTTGGGCATTGGTCTCGTCCGAGGTAGAACGGATTAGCGGGGTGCACGACCTGTACTTCGTCTGCAAGGGCGAGAAGCCGGGGCGGCTGATGTATTTCGATTATTGGATGTTTTCGAGATTCCGCGCGGAGTAAGGGCAAGGCGGACAAAAGGCGGTTTTCGGAATTGCGGTGCAAGGCGAGAGAAAAGCCGAACTCGTTCGGGCTTTTCCAAGCCGCCGCCCGCATGGGACGAAGACACTACCCTTGCCTCCGCACGGCGGATGTCTGGTGAAGGCGGGTGATGGTTTTATACCTTATTATATATATGGAAAGAAAAGGAACAAAAGGGACGGAGTATGGCGGGAATGCGGTCGAGGAAAAGAACCGTTTCCTGCGTCCGGTCATAAGGGATTTTTCGAGCCGTGTCGGCAGGACATGGCGACGGGCATTGCTTCAGGCGGCGGTGTTTACCGTCTGCGCTTTGGCGGAGGCGGTGTCTTTACCGGGAGGCTCACGGACGGAACTGCGGTGCAAGGCGGAGGACTACTCGGGCTCGTTTGGTCTTTGCCGGGACACAGCCCGGACGGAGCGGGGCGAGGTGCAGGGACCCACGTTTGACAACCCCGTGGTGTGGGCTGACGTGCCCGACCCCGATGTCATCCGCGTGGGCGACTGGTTTTATATGGTAAGCACGACCATGCACCTGATGCCCGGCGCGCCAATCATGCGCTCTAAGGATTTGGTGAACTGGGAGACGGTGAGTTACCTTTTCGACGAGTTGCACGAGACACCGAAGTACGACATGGAGGGAGGGACGGTGTACGGACGGGGGCAATGGGCTACTTCGCTGCGTTGGCGCGACGGCAAGTTCTATGCCTTGTTTTCCCCGAACGACGTGCCTTACCGTTCCTTCGTCTACACGACGGACGACCCCGCCAAGGGTTGGACGTTGCACAGCCGCATGAAGCATTTCCATGACGCTTCGCTGTTCTTTGATGATGACGGGCGTGCGTATGTCTTTTACGGGACGGGGCAACTGACGGAACTGGAACCCGACTTGTCCGGAGTGAAGGAAGGAGGGACGGACGTGACGTTGCCCGTGCGCGACGGGGAAGAGAACGGGTTGCTGGAGGGCAGCCGCGTAATCAAGCACGAGGGGAGATATTATCTCCTGATGATTTCCTGGCCTAACGGCGGGAAACGCCGCCAGTTGTGTTACCGTGCCGACAGCATTACCGGGCCTTATGAAAAGAAGGTCATCTTGTGCGACAACTTCGCCGGTTTCCCTTACGTGGGACAAGGGACTATCGTGGACGACGCGCAGGGGAACTGGTACGGGGTCATCTTTCAGGACCGCGGCGGCGTGGGGCGTGTGCTGACCTTGTCCCCTTGCCGTTGGATAGACGGCTGGCCCATGCTGGGCGATGCCGACGGGCATGTCCCCGAGACGATGGAAGTGCCCGTCAAGGGCGGACCAGTAATCCCCTTGGTGGTGAGCGACGAGTTCGACGGGGACAAACTGAAAAAGGAATGGCAGTGGAACCATAACCCTGTCGACGGCGCATGGACACTAAGCGAACGCAAGGGTTTCCTGCGCTTGAAGACGGTGGGGGTCGCTGCGAGCCTGTACGAGGCCCGCGGCACGCTCACCCAAAGGATGGAAGGGCCGGAGTGCAGTGGATGTGTCGCCTTGGACGTTGCGGGCATGAGGGACGGCGACCGCGCCGGACTGGCCGCCTTCAACGGGCATTCCGGCATCCTCACGGTAGAGAAAGGCGGAAAGGATTTGTACTTGGTGATGACGGAGGAAGTCGTCTCGCTGACGGACGAGGAGAAGAGGGTCGACGGTGTGGAGCGGAAGGAGTGCGCCCGCGTCAGGCTTGCCTCCGGGACTAAGGTGTGGTTGCGCGTCGACGCGGATTTCCGCCTGAACCGCGACATCGCCGTGTTCCATTACAGCACGGACGGCAGCACCTGGACGAGAATAGGATCGGATTTCAAGATGCGTTTCGACTTCCGTAAACTTTTCATGGGTACGAAGTTCGGCATATTCAATTATGCCACGAAGTCGACCGGCGGCTACGTGGACGTGGATTGTTTCCGATATGTGAGGGGCGGCGCGAGGTGAGCGCGGCGACCCGCTTTCCGCGAGCCGGACGCGGGGATGCGGCGCGAGGAGGAAAGGGCGGGCTCCGCCCGGTCTCTTCCGGACTGTCGCGAGTATGGGACGAAGTCAATGTAATTAAAAAAACAAGAAAGTCGATGAAAAAGGTGATTCTGAACTTATGTATGTTGTGCGCCTTCGCGGGAGGCCGGGCGCAAGTGAGCGGCGGGAAGCCCGACCCCAACTTCTATGTGTTCCTCTGTTTCGGGCAGTCGAATATGGAGGGGAACGCGCGTGCCGAGGTGCGGGACATGAGCGGAGTGGACAGCCGCTTCCTGATGATGGCCGCCGTGGACGACGAGGGGCGGAAACGCGAGAAAGGACATTGGTACGCCGCTTTGCCGCCGCTTTGCCGTGCCAATACCGGGCTTACGCCGGTGGACTATTTCGGACGCACTTTGGCGGCCGTCCTGCCGGAGGACGTCCGCATAGGGGTCGTCAACGTGGCTGTCGGCGGTTGCCATATCGAGACGTTCATGAAGGACAGCGTAGCCAACTATGTGGCCCGGCGTGCGCCGGGATGGATGAAGGGACTGTTGAAGGCTTACGGCGACAATCCTTACGCTACGCTTGTGGAGATGGCGCGGATAGCCCAGAGGGACGGCGTGATAAAGGGCATCCTCATCCATCAGGGCGAATCCAACACGGGCGACAAGGCATGGCCGGAGAAAGTGAAGGCCGTTTATGAGAGCTTGCTGGGCGATCTCGGTCTCGACGCGGAGGATGTGCCTTTGCTGGCGGGAGAAGTGGTGAACGCCGACCAGGGCGGCGTGTGCGCCTCGATGAACGACATCATCCGGACACTTCCGCAGGTCATCCCGACGGCGGAAGTGGTGTCCTCGGCGGGATGCACGTGCGCCACGGACTCCCTGCATTTCGATGCCGCCGGTTACCGCGAGTTGGGACGGCGCTATGCCGAGAAGATGTTGTATCTCTTGGGAAAGAATAGCGGTGCAAGGCGAGAGGAAAGCCGGATCCGTCCGGGCTTTCCCTATGCGCCGCTCGCATTGGACGAAGTCAACAGCGTTAAAGACTTGAACCGATGAAGAAGTTACCGGGAGCCGCCCTGTTGTGTGCCTTGACCGCCGGGCTGGGGGCGTTCGCTCAAGAGAACATTCAGGTGGACGGTACCGTGCGCAGGATGATTACCTACGCCCCCGAGGGCTTGCCTTACAACCCGCCTCTCGTCATCTCGTTGCACGGCATGAATCAGGATGCCAACTATCAGAGGGGGCAGGCGAAATGGGAAACCGTCGCCGACACGGCCAAGTTCGTGGTGGTTTATCCTAACGGCATAGGCAACGCGTGGGACATATCCGGCGATACGGACATAAGGTTCTTGGAGACCATCATCGACACGATGTACAACCGTTACCATGTCAACCGGAACCGGGTATATCTGTCCGGCTTTTCCATGGGAAGCATGATGACGTACCATGCCATGTCCCGGATGGGCGACAAAATCGCGGCTTTCGGCCCGGTGAGCGGCATCCCGGTGGACTATCGCAAGCCTTCCGGCGTGCGTGCCGTGCCCATCATCCATACGCACGGCACGGCTGACGACGTGGTGCATTACGGGGGAGACCCTACCCATCCGGCGGGAGGCTACGGCAGCATACCTGAGTACGTGAGGATGTGGGCTGATTTCGACGGTTGCGACATGACACCGGAAGTCATCAAGCCCTATCCGCCCAGTCGTCCGGGGTCGGCCGCCACTTATACCCGCTATTCCGGCGGGAGGGACGGCACGGAAGTCGTGCTCATCTCGATAGAGGGCAAGGGACATTGGCACTCCAACGACCCCGTCAGCGTCATCACGACGGAAGAAATCTGGAACTTCTGCAAGCGTTACTCTCTGGGTCCGGAGGAACCGGAGCCGCCGTCGCTCGTGTCGGTGGAGCCTGAAGACCGTTCCTTCGACCTCCCTTCCTCCGGATTGGCCTTCGTCCTGACTTTCGACGAAGCGGTGGATGGCGGAAAGTCCCGCGCCACCTTGTCGGGACAAGGCGCGGAGTACCCGCTCGCGTCTGCGGAAAGCGGCTTTAGCGAACGCCTGACTTTCCGGTTGCCGGAGGGAACGCGTCTCCCTGACGGGAACTATACCTTGACGGTGGAGCATCTGGAGAACGAGGCGGGCGGCGTGCTGAAGTCCTGCGTGTTCACTTATACGATAGGCGTGACGGAGGTGGGGGACGAGCTTGCCGTGGACACCTTGCTTTCCCCCGACTGGGGAGCGGAGCGGGCCGCGGTGGGCGAGGGCATACCCTCCGGATGGAGGCGCGTGAACAGCCGTGCGGACGGCGGGGAGGACGCGCGGGAGTCGGGCGAAGCCAATACGGGCGGCGCGCGGCTGAAGTACTTTCCCGAAGGCGGCGACTTCGACGCGGGCTTCTACCTGAGTGCCCGCGATTACGACAAATGCGATTTCTATTATGGCGGCTACGAGGGATGCCGTCTTCACCTTTCGCCGGGGCGGTATGTGCTCTCGTTCAGCTCCGTGTATTGGAGCGCGGGCTCGGAAGCGGACAAGGCCGCTTTCAGCGTGCAGGTGACCGACACGGCGGGCATCGCGGCGTGGTCGCGGGACGGACTGCTCTCCGCGGGTTGCATGAACGAGGTCTCCACGGAGAGGGTGGAAGGTTCCAAGGCGCACGAATACGTGTTTCCCGTCGCCGCCGAGGGCGACTACGAGTTGCATTTCACCATGTCGCAAGGATGGGCTTCCGTCATTGTCGGAAAGGTGAGGGTGACCACCTCACCTTCCGTGGCGGACGTGTACAAGGGCGGCTTCCTGCGGCTCATGAAAGAGGCTGCGCAGGGGTACGAGGCGACGGCTTCCGGGCGTTATGCCGCTTCGGAGGACTTGCGTGCGGCGTTGAAGGACGTGCTGGATCGCTACGAAGGGTTCGCCTCCACCGCGCCGTCGGCGTATGAGGCGGCCATCGAGGCGTTGGAATCCGCATGGCGTCCTTTGGCGGAGCGGAAGGAGAGCGTCGACTTGTACATGGATGCCTTGGAAGCGGCGCACCGCGCCTTGTCGGAATGGGAGGATGCCGCATGCGATCCGACGGCGCAGGCTTACGTGGACTTGAAGGAGGCCGTGCAGGAATATACCTCCGGAGAGCAGGACATGACGGACGATTCGTGGATGCGCGAAGCGGCGGAACGACTGACCGACTACGTGCGGAAGCTGAAGGAGACGGAGACGGCGGTGGGCGGCGTGTCGGCGCGGGACAATCTCGTGAGGACGGACTGCCATGATCTGGGCGGACGCAGGGTCGGGCTCGGCAACCGTGGCGTGACGGTCGTGCGGGAGTTTTATCGCGACGGTAGCGTCCGCGTGCGGAAAAGGGCGGGAGCGTCTTCCGCGCCGTGAGGGGAATTGCGGTGCAAGGCGAGAGGAAAGCCGGACTGGTCTGGGCTTTCCCAAACCGCCGCCCGCAATGGGACGAAGTCAATTGCTTGTATGCCCGTCTTCCCGCGTGTACGGGATTGTCGGGGAATCGGTCATGCAGGAAGAGTGCGAAGGCGAGGTCTTCGGCACAACCAAAAGACGTGAATGCGATGGAAAAGAAATTTCGGGTGAAACCAAACTATGCGGATGCGATGAAAAAAGAGGAATTGCGGTGCAAGCCGGGAGCAAACCCGGACCCGTTCGGGCTTTTCCAAGCCGCCGCCCGTATGGGACGAAGTCAATTGCGGAGCGGGAAGAGTGTGAAGGCGAAGTTGTCCGGCCTCTGCCGGAGGGCGGTTCGTGTCGGGCGAGTCCGGCTGGCGGGGATGTTGCTCCTGCTTTGGGGCTGTGCGGCACGTGGCGGGGACCTGAAGCTGTGGTACGGCAGTCCGGCGAAGGAGTGGACGGAAGCGTTGCCGGTGGGCAATTCCAAGATCGGTGCCATGGTGTACGGCGGCATCGGGCGGGAGGAACTGCAACTGAACGAGGAGACGTTCTGGGCCGGAAGCCCCTACGACAACAACAACCCGAACGCGCTGTACGTCCTCCCGGTGGTGCGCGACCTGATTTTTCAGGGCAAGACGCGTGAGGCGGAAAGGCTTGTCGATGCCAACTTTCTGGCGCACAAGGACGGCATGAGCTACTTGACGCTCGGAAGCCTCTTCCTCGAGTTCGACGGGCACGAGGGAGCGACGGACTTCTACCGCGACCTCAATCTGGAGGACGCCACCGCCACGACCCGTTACAGCGCGAAGGGCGTGACGTACGTCCGCACGGTCTTCGCCTCCTTCGCGGACAGCGTGCTCGTCGTGCGCGTCCATGCAGACAAGCCCCGCGCCCTCTCCTTCACCCTCCGCTACGACTCCCCCCTGCGGCACGAGGCCGAGGCCGAAGGCGACATCCTCCGCGTGAGGTGCGAGGGGAAGGATCAGGAGGGCGTGAAGGCCGCCCTGCACGCGGAGTGCCGCGTGAAAGTGGCATGCGACGGCACGACCTCCGCCTCCGGCGACACCCTGAAAGTGACGGGCGCGACGACGGCGACCGTCTACCTCTCGGCGGCCACGAACTACGTGAACTACCATGACACTTCGGGCGACGCGGCGGCGCGTGCCGAGCGCATCCTCCGTTGCGCCGCCGCCCGCTCCTACGCCGAAGCCTTCGCCGACCATAAGGCACGCTACCGCGAGTTGTTCGGGCGCGTGCGCCTCGACTTGGGCACGACCCGCGCCGCCGACCGGGAGACGACCGAGCGCATCAGGGACTTCTGCAGGGGCGAAGACCCGTCGCTGCCCGTCCTCCTGTTCCAGTACGCGCGATACCTGCTCGTCTCCTCCTCCCTGCCGGGGGGTCAGCCCGCGACGCTTCAGGGAATATGGAACAACAGCACGAGCCCCCCGTGGGACAGCAAGTACACGCTCAACATCAACACGGAGATGAACTACTGGCTCGCGGAGACGGGAAACCTGCACGAGACGTTGGAGCCCCTCTTCTCCATGGTGCGCGACCTGTCGGAGACGGGTGCCGCCACGGCACGACAGATGTACGGTTGCCGCGGATGGGTGGCGCACCACAACACCGACCTGTGGCGCGTCAGCGGAGTCGTCGACTTCGCCGCCGCGGGGATGTGGCCGTGCGGCGGGGCGTGGCTCTCCTGGCACCTCTGGCAACACTACCTCTTCACGGGCGACGAGGAATTCCTCCGCTCCTGCTATCCCGTGTTGAAGGGCGCGGCTCTCTTCCTCATGGACTTCCTGACGGTACATCCGGCGAGGGGCTGGCTCGTGGCGGCACCGTCCGTGTCGCCGGAGCACGGACCCGTGACGGCGGGTTGTACGATGGACAACGAAATAGCACGCGACATACTGCTCGCGGCGCGGGCGGCAGGCGACGCGGTCGGGGAACGCCCGACTTTCCTCGATTCCTTGTCGCGTGCCATCGCGGGATTGCCTCCCATGCAGGTCGGCCGACGCGGGCAACTTCAGGAGTGGATGGACGACGTGGACGACCCCTCCGACACACACCGGCACGTGTCCCACCTGTACGGCCTCTGTCCGGGAAGCCGGATTTCGTCCTTCGTAAGCCCCGAACTGGCCGCCGCCGCTTGCACGACGCTTGAGGAGCGCGGCGACGGAGGCACGGGCTGGAGCCTGGCATGGAAGGTGAACCTGTGGGCGCGCCTCCTCGACGGGGAGCACGCGTACCGCCTCCTCGGTGCCATGTTGCGCCTGCTGCCGTCCGATGCTGCCGCGGGCGGGCATCCGGAGGGGCGGACTTATCCCAACCTCTTCTCCGCCCACCCTCCTTTCCAGATAGACGGGAACCTCGGCGCGGCCGCCGGCATGGCGGAGATGCTCCTGCAGAGCCACGACGGAGCGGTGCACCTGCTTCCCGCCCTGCCGGCGGCGTGGAGGAGCGGGAGTGCCGCCGGACTGCGCGCGCGGGGCGGGTACGAGGTCGACATGGAATGGCAGGACGGTCGTCTGCGGACGGTTACGGTTCGCTCGCATGTCGGTGGCACGTTACGCCTGCGCTCCTATGTCCCTCTGCGCGGGCGGGGCCTGCGCGATGCCACGGGGCCGTGCCCCAACGCCCTGCTCGCCCCGGCGGCACCGGAAGAGCCGCTGTTTTCCCCCGAGCTTGGGCGACGCAGGCCGCGGAGGGAGCCTCCGGCGGTGTACGAGTACGACGTGACTACCCGCGCGGGCGGGACTTACCGCTTCCGCGCGGCGGGGGAATGATTGCCCCGCGCGGAGCACCGCTTCTCGTTTTTTTTCGCCGAACCGGGCAATGTCCCTTTCGGTTCGCCGTTTCTTCCCAAGCACGGTGCATGAGATATGGCGTTCCTCCGCACGAATACGCCGCGCCCTTTCTCCGGCCCGGAAAGTCCGGTTCGTTCAGCCATGAACTGTCAATGATTCAGGACAATGGGAAAAGTGTATTGCTATGTGGCGGCCTTGTCCCTGTCGGTGCCCACACCCGGCTGCAAGCGGAAATTGCCCGCCCCGCGGAGTGCCGCTTCTCGTTTTTTTCGTCGAAGTAGGCAATATCCCGTTCCGATTGTCGTTCTTTGAGAAGTACGGTGCATGGAATATGACCTTCGGAGGGTGCCGCTGCGCCCCCCCCCTCAAGTACTCGAAAATAAATCATTAATGATTCAAGACAATGAGAAAAGTGTATTGCTACGCGACGGCCTTGCTCCTGTCGGGGATTGCGGCCGGCTGCAAACAGGAAACCGGACCGGCGGACAACAGTCCTGTCAGGGTCGCCACGTTGAAGATGACGAAAGTCCGCGTCGCGACCGCCCAAGAGTATTCAGGTACGATACAGGCTTTGGGCGAATCGGGTCTCGGCTTTCCGGCGGGCGGAACCTTGGAACATCTTTATGTCGCAAAAGGTGAAAAAGTCAGGAAGGGAACCTTGCTGGCTTCCGTGGACGAAACGTCTCTCAGGAATGCATACGTCGCCGCCATGGCTGCCCGCCGGCAGGCGGAAGACGCTCATGCGCGCATGCGGCAACTGCATGACAACAACAGCCTGCCTGAAATGCAGTGGATAGAAGTACAAAGCAAGCTGGAACAAGCCGTGGCGGCCGAGCAAATCGCCAAGAAAGAACTCTCGGATGCCCGGTTGTACGCCCCCTTCTCCGGATTCATAGCCGACAAGACAGCCGACGTGGGGCAGAATCTCCCGCCGGGTGCTCCTGTCCTGAAATTGGTGGAGATAAGTCAGGTGAAAGTGAAGATGGCAATCCCCGAAAACGAGATAGGGACAATCAGAAAAGGCGCTGACGTCCAAGTGACAGTCCCCGCGCTCGACGGCACTAAGTATGAAGGGAAAATCATCGAGAAAGGAGTAGACGCGAACTTGCTTTCGCGCTCTTACGATGTCTATGCCTTGGTCGACAATCCCGATTCGGAACTGTTACCCGGCATGCTCTGTGATGTCTCGTTCGATGCCTATGACCAGGAAGAGAGTTTCCTCGTACCCGGCAACGCCATACAGATAGACGGCGACAACCGGGAGTTCGTATGGCTCATGGCCGCCGGGCGAGCCTCCAAGCGAATCGTTTCGGCGGGCGGGATGACGGCAGAAGGCGTCGTTGTCACCAAAGGCCTCGCCGAAGGAGACGAAGTGATTATCGGCGGGCAAC
>CAYXQT010000006.1:0-34427 GCA_964466445.1 uncultured Paraprevotella sp.
TCCTGCGGAGAAAACACTTTTTTCGTCCGCAGGAAAATCCGGAAAAGTGCGGTTCTCGGTGAAAAATCCTCCCGAAAACGGGAAAACGGACTGCGGAGAGGCCGTCTTTTTCTCCATTTGGTGGGAAAACGTGTACGAAATCCCGGTGTCGTTTTGTCAGGCGGAACGCCTTTCGCGCTTGCGCGTCCTCCGCTCATGAGCGCGGGAAACAGCCTTCTTCCGTACAAAACGACAGCGGACTCCCCGTTCCGGCTGACATCCCGTCTTCGGGAAGCGGCGCGGGAATCGCGTATCCCCTACCCCTACTCCGGATAGCGTGCGAATACGCGATTCTCGCGAGGGCGGAACTGACATTCTGACAAATTGAAAGTTCCGGCGGGGACGGCATCTCCCGTATTGCGAACGAAAAAAGAAACCCGAAAGGATGCCCCGCCCGGAAGACAGCTTCCGCGCCTCCGGTCTGCCTTGCGGAAACGCTCTCCCCGCGCCGACGAGCCGCGACGGGGAAAGTCATTCCTCGAAACTCACGTAAGGCCGCAGGCGTTCCAGGTCGGAAGGCGTGAATTCCTCGTACAACGACAACGCCCGCAGCTCCTTTATCGGCCCGTATTTGCGGCGGTGCTCCACTATCACCCGGCTCTGGTAGAAATTCAGATACGGATGGCGGCGCAAGGCCCCGACCGACATCCGGTTGACCTGCAGCGGGCGGCGCACCATCGGGGACACCGTGAACCATTTCCCGACATCTTCAGGCAAATCCTCCAGCTCTTTCAGCTGAGCCACGGACACGAAGCCGCCCAGACGGTCGCGGTAGTCCGCAATCTTCCTCGCATAATAAGAGCCGATTCCGGGAATTTTCTTCAACGTGGCCGTGTCCGCCGCGTTCAGTTCCACCCGCGTGCCCTCCGGTAATTTTTCCTGACGGGGGGGGTAAAATTCAGCCGTGTCCTTTCCCGGAAGTCCGCGGGGATAAAGGTCTGACATCAGCTTGTACTTGTCGGCGATGCGGATGTAGGGAGCCAGCCTGTCGTAGTCCCCTTTCGTCAGTCCGTAAAGCCTGGAAAAGTCTTCCGGGCGGTGGTAGCGTCCCCCTCGCGCGCGATACCTGTATATGTTGCGCACCTGCCATGGTGCCAGTCCCAAGCGGAGCAGGGTGGCGGAATCCGCCGTGTTGGGGTCGAAGAAGAAAGTGGCCGGCCCGGACGCGGAGGGTCGCCCGTAATCCTGCCCGTCACGTGCGGCGGCCGCGGTGTCCGGCCGCAGCCCCGCAAGGAAGTCCCCGTAGGCCGGCGCGTCCCCGGCGGCGTCTTCCGCGGGAGGCCGCCGGTCGAACCACAGGAAGAAAGAAGCGGACAAGGCAATCCCCGTCAACATGCCCGCCAGCAACAGGACCGCCCTCCTGTCCGCCTTCGGGAAATAGAAGAAATCACGCCACGCCCGTCTCACCTCACTTGAACAGCTCGTTCACGAAGATGGAAGCGATGGCTACCGGCGCCACGAACTTCAGCAGGAAGACGTAGAAGCCGAAGAACGGGATGCGGAGCTTTCCCCCGTTCGTCACCTCGTCCCACACTACCTTGCGGTCCAAGCACCAACCGGTGAAGATGGAAATGAACATCCCGCCCAGAGGCAGCATCAGCTTGGCCGTGACGAAATCGAAAAGGTCGAAGATCGTCATGCTCCCGATGCGGATCTCGCCCAGCAGTCCGAAGGACAAGGCGCAGAGGACACCCAAGAACGTGCAAACCAGCGTCACCACGGAGGCGGCCTTCCTGCGGGAAAGCCCGAAACGCTCGTGCAGCCACGCCGTGGCCACCTCGTGCAGGGATATGGTGGAAGTCAGCGCCGCCAGCACCAACAGCACGTAAAACATGAGCGAAAAGACGTAACCCAGCCACGGCACGCCGTCGAAAGCCAGGCGGAACACGTTGGGCAGGGTGACGAAGACCAGACCGGGGCCCGCGTCGGGCGACAGCCCCGGGACGGAATAGACCGCGGGGAAAATGATGAACCCTGCCAGCACGGCCACGAGCGTGTCTATCAGCGCCACGCTCCCCGCCGTCTTCACCAAATTGACGTCGTGCGTGAAGTAGGAGGCATACGTGCTGAGGCATCCCATGCCGATGCTCATGGAAAAGAAAGCCTGTCCCATGGCGCCGAGCACCACCCTGCCGTCCACCTTGCTGAAATCGGGGCGCAACAAGAAAGTCAGCCCCTCGGACGTGCCGGGCATGGAGAAGGAGCAGACCACCAGCACGCAGATGATCAGCAGCAGCATCGGCATCATGACCTTGGAGGACTTCTCTATGCCTTCCTTCACGCCGCGGACGACGACCACGTGCGTCAGCAGGATGAAAGCCGCCATGTAGAGCACGGGCTTCCAAGGGTGGCTGACGAAGCCGTTGAAGTAGAGCGTGTAGTCCTTGTCCCCCGAAAGGAAGCCCGCGGCCGAGGCGAACGTGTATTCCAGCGTCCAGCCCGCCACCACGCCGTAATACCCCAGGATGAGGAAAGAGGCCGCGACCCCCATCAGGCCGACCCACTTCCATTGGGTGCCGGGCGCAAGCACGTCGTAAGCGCCCCCCGTGTTGGCGCGCGAGCGGCGGCCGATGAGGAACTCGGAGACCATCACCGGCACGCCCAGGAACAGCACGCACAGGATATAGACTAAGATGAAGGCCGCCCCGCCGTTCTCGCCCGTCTGGCTGGGGAAACGCCAGATGTTCCCCAGCCCGACCGCCGAACCGGCCGACGCCAAGACAACCCCCACCTTGCTCCCGAAGTTCACTCTTTCATTTGTCGACATAAGACCGCGCGTTAAAAATCAAATCGTAATTCGGCAAAATTACGAAAAAAGAATTATTTTTGCAGATAAATTGTTATTTATATGACGCGCGAACTAACAAAACGGATAGAAAGACGCCCGATGACCGTAGTCATCGTCCTCGCCATCTGGTATCTCTCGCTCTTTACGCCGCCGCGGATGGAATGGGCGGACGAGAATTTCATGGACAAGTGGGCGCACCTGCTGATGTACGGCGCGTTGGCGTTCATCCTGTGGGCGGAAGACCGGCGGGCGCGGCGCAGTCCGGTTTCCGTGCCGCGCCTCCTCCTCCTTTACGCGGCCCCGGTGGCGATGGGCGGACTCATCGAGCTGGTGCAGAAGTACTGCACCGCCGGAACCCGGAGCGGCGAGTGGCTCGACTTCGCCGCCGATGCCGTGGGTGCCTTGCTCGGCTTGGCGCTCGGCTGCGTCGTCACGCGGATGTGGCTGAAAAAAGGCCGCCGGTAGGACAAGACCGGCAGCCGCTGAAAACAATACGTGCATCTCCGAAACCGACATCCCGCCCCGCGGCTTCGGGCATCCTTTCTTCCGCGACCCTATCCTTCCCGCCAGAGCTTGTACGGGAAGACGCGGAGGCGGGAGTTGTAGTAGCGGCTGTCGCCCGTCACTTCCCGCCCGATGAAGGCGGGCTTCTCGAAAGGCTCGCGCTCGTCGGAAAGCTCCACCTCGGCCACGACAAGCCCCTCGTTGTCGCCGTGGAACTCGTCCACCTCGAACACGTGCCGCCCCGCCCGCACGAGGTGGCGCGTCTTGTCTATCACCCCCGGCCCGCACAGCTTCATCAGGTCTTCCGCGTCCCGCAAGGGGATTTCCGTCTCGAACTCGTAGCGTGCGAGCCCCGTCCCGTCCGTGCGTCCCTTTATGGTGAGGAAGCCCCTGTCGTCGCGGATGCGGACGCGCACCGTGGCCTTCCCCGCCGTGGGGATGTAGCCCTGCCGGATGCGGCTGCTTCCGTACGCCTGCGACTTGAAGTCGCCCGCGACCAGGAACTTGCGTTCTATCTCAATACTCATTCCCCATGATGGCGAAAGCGACGACGGCCAGGACGATCAGTATCACCAGCGCGCCAATCAAGGCACCCATCGCGTGTTTCTGCCTTTTCTCCTCTCGTGCGGCGCGCGCGGCGCGTTTCATTTGTTTCTTCATACTCATAGTCGTATCGTTTAAAGGTAAAACTCATTCCCGGCCGGCGAACTGCATCAGGTAGGACTTGATGAAGCCGTCCAGCTTCCCGTCCATCACCCCGTTCACGTCCGACGTCTGGTAGTCCGTGCGGTGGTCTTTCACGCGCCGGTCGTCGAAGACGTAGCTCCTTATCTGGCTTCCCCACTCGATTTTCTTCTTCCCGGCCTCTATTTCGGCCTGGCGGGCCTTGCGTTTCCGCAGCGCGCGGTCGTAGAGCTGCGACTTGAGGAGGCGCATGGCGTTCTCGCGGTTTTCCAATTGCTTGCGGCTTTCCGTGTTCTCGATGAGGATTTCCTCTTCCTCGCCCGTGTCGGGGTCCTTGTATTGGTAGCGCAGCCGCACGCCGGTCTCCACCTTGTTGACGTTCTGCCCGCCGGCGCCCCCGGAGCGGAACAAGTCCCACGAGACGCGGGAGGGGTCCACGTAGACTTCGATGGTGTCGTCCACCAGAGGCGTGACGAAGACGGAGGCGAAGGAGGTCATGCGCTTGCCCTGCGCGTTGTAGGGCGACACGCGCACCAGGCGGTGCACGCCGTTCTCCGACTTCAGGTAGCCGTAGGCGTATTCGCCCTCGACTTGCATGGTCACCGTCTTGATGCCGGCCTCGTCGCCGTCCTGGCAGTTGCTGACGGTGCATTTGTATCCGTGGGATTCCGCCCAGCGCATGTACATGCGCATCAGCATCTCCGCCCAGTCCTGGCTTTCCGTGCCCCCGGCGCCGGAGTTGATTTTCAGCACCGCGTCCATCGGGTCTTCCTCCTGCCGCAGCATGTTGCGGAGTTCGAGGTCTTCGAGGGCGGCGGTCGCGCGGTCGCACAGTCCGTCCACCTCCTCTTCGGTGACCATCCCTTCCTTGCGGAAGTCGAACGCGAGCTCCAGCTCGTCGCAGAGCGTCTTGACCTCCTTGTAGCCGTCGAGCCATTTCTGCAGTCCTTTCACTTTCTTCATCTGCTCTTCCGCCGCCTTGGGGTCGTCCCAGAACCCCGGCGCCTGCGTGCGGAGCCGCTCTTCCTCCACTTGGATTTCCTTGTTTTCGATGTCCAAGTAGCGGTAAAGCGCGTCGGCGCGCGCCTTCACGTCCTTCAGTTGCTCGATGGTTATCATAGGATAAGAAACTTTGATGCAAAAATAATAAAATCCGCGGGACTTTCGCGCCCCGGCGGGACAAAAAGTCCGCAGAGGGGGCGGTCATTCCATGGGCTTTATCATCTTCTCGATGAAGGCGGTCTCTTCGGGGGAGAGGCCGTACTTCGCGTAGAGTTGCGCGTCGACCTCCGCCACGCTCCCGCTCCAGTCGATGTCGCCGCCCGTGAAGTCCTGCATCGGGACGTTCGCCCACGTGCCCTTGGGGTTGTGCTGGGTGGCCTTGAGGGTGCCCAGCAACGTGCGGGCGAACTTCGTGCGGACGTATTTGAGGCAGTTCTCCGCCTCTGCGGCGGAGCGGAACTTCCCGATGCTTAGGAACGTATCGGTATGGCCGATTATCGGCGTGCCGATTATCGGCGTGCTGATGACTTCGCCGATGGCTCCCGTGCCGTTGGCCTCGGGGACAAAGACATTGTACGTGTTAAGGTATTCGTTGTCGATAACATATTTTGCCTTTATCCATCTGTACATCCGCTGGCTTTCCAAACGCCCGAACATCCTTACATACGGCTCGCCGTCGCCGGGCTTGGTTTCGGTAAAAAAGGCGGGATACAAGTTGAAGCTATTCGATGTTATCATGTTGCCGGTTCCGGATGCCAGTGCCTTTTGCGCGTCCGGGTTATCCACGAAGAACAAATCGGAGAACCGGTACATGCCACGATTGGACACAAGTTCTGCGAATTCCCTTTCCTTGAAGCCGGGGTGCTGTCGCACTTTCTTCAAGATAGACCTCAGTTCCCCGTACTCGGAGAAGAAGCCTATCGGGCCGAGGGTCTTCTTAGAGTCGCGGTAGGTGACGACCACGCCGCCCTTGATGTCGACGGTGGGGAAGATTTCCGTCGACTTCTGGAAATAATCCACCACTTTCACGTGAGGGTCGGACAGGATGCGTTCCATCCATTCCGCCGGGGTCTGTCCCGCCTTGAACAGGAAACGTCCGGGCGTTATGAGGGAGACTTTCTCGGACAGCTTGAACGCCACTTCATAAAAGAGGTGGTAAATGGGGGCTTTCCGCGTGCTCTCGCCTTCTTCTTGATACGGCGGGTTGCCGACGATTGCGTTGAACTTCATGTTGTCGTTCTCGTTTGCTTTCCAGAAAGATTTGCCCCTGACGACTTTCGCGACGAAGTTGTCGGGCTTGTTCTTGATTTGGTTGATTAAGTCCTCGAAGTAGCGGGTGTTCACCTTTGCCTTGCGGAATCCCACCAGCGTGCGGCGCGTGACGGACTTCGCCATCGGGGTCTTGCAGATGACGAAGACATGTTCGGCGACCGCCTTGTCCCAAAGTGCCAAATGGTCTTCGAGCGTTTCGGGCGCGAACATCGCGTCGCGCAACAGGACGCGGTAGACGTTGTAGGCGAGGTACAGCGGGTACAGCCCCGACTTCGAGTTAATCTCGAGCAGGAGCGTGTCCGGCGCGAACACCTCGTCGGTAACTCCCTCCCGGTGCACGAAGCGCGGCTCCGGGAGGGGTGCCGAGAAGTCCTCGTCGAAGAAGCACCACCCGCCGAGGCTGTCGCCCAGGTGCATGTTCACCACGCGCCACGGGGTCAGGACCGTTTCCTTGTCCGGGTTTCGGAAGTTTGCAAAGATAGAGGCGATGCGTTCTATACGCTCCTCGACGGTCAGGTTGTCCGCGGCACGCGCCATCTGACGGATGCGCTTGCCTGCGGCGGCGAAGATGTCGGGGTCGTAATACTTCTTGAAAGCATTGAACTTCTGTTTCGTCACGCCTTTCGGCATGAACTCCTCCCACGACTGCGCGTCGACGAGCTGCGTGAAGTTGTCGATGGTCAGCTCGCGGTCTTCGTCGGTGATGTCCGCGCCGTAGATGAGCAGCGGCATCCGGATGGAGATGCCCCGGAGGATGGAAATCGCGTCTTCCTTGGCCTTGCGTTTCCGCTTCAGCTCCTCCAGCCGCGCCTTGTCCGCTTCGGTCAAGTCCCTTTTCTTTTTTGCTTCGAGCTGTTTCTGCTCTTCATATTCCTCGTTGGTCAGTCCCTGCTCGTTGACGGCGATGTCGTTGCTCTTCGCCATGGCCTTGGTCTGTCCGATGATGCCTTTGAGCTCTCTGAACTCGGCGATTTCGACATCCGACAGCTTCAGCAACTCGTCGTTGTAGAGCGCCCCGTCCTCGAAACCGTTGCGGACGACCCGCTCCACATAGACCCGCTTGAGCTGTTGGAGCATGTTGTCGACGTTGAAGTTGCTCATCCGGGAGCCTTCGACCGAGATAATCGGGCAGAAGTTGAGGAAGTCGCCCAACTGACGGCGTTCCGACTCTCCCTGCTTGCCCGCCTTGGTGGATATTTTGGCAGTCTCGGCAAGCACTTTCAAAGTACGGTCGGGCGCGAAGTCGAAGACGTAGCAATCCTCCTTGACCCGCCCGTTGATGGTCGCGGGGGTCTGCACCCGGAAGATGGTCTGCATATAGGACGAGGCCGAGGTGCTGTAACTGCCGGAGAGCATCAGCACGCCCGTCCACGCTTTCACGCTCACGCCGGTGGTCAGCCTGCCGCAGGAGAGCGTGACGGTGCGCGTCCGGTCGGGGTCGGGGCCGATGGCCGCCTCCACCATGCGCAGGGCTTCGCCGTTCTCCTCGTCCTCGTCGCCGTCGCCCGCGACATTGACAATCTCGAAGCACCCGAACACGGGGTGCGCCTTCAGCATCGCGCTCAGTGCCTTGGCGGCTTTCACGCCCGGCACCATCCACAGCGTGTGGCGGAAGACATCGCGGTAGGTGTCGTTGGCGAACGGGTACATGCTATCCGCGTCTTCCTTGGTGAGCAGGTTGAGGAACGCCCGGACATCCTTTTCGTGGACGAAAGTTCCGTTCTCCCCCGTGCGGAAGAACTCGCGGAAGTTGAAGGCGATATCCTCGTCGGCGAAGTCTCTCAAAAGCCGTCCGAGGTCGTAGGTGTAGATGTTCATGCGCGGCAGTCCGGCATAGGGGTTGGGGTCGCCGAAGTGCGTCTCGTCCCATGTCCGCTTGGCGCGTTGCTCCATCACGTAGTCCCACGTGTAGATTTCGTCCTCCCGGAAGTCATCGAGCAGGTTGAACGGCGTGCCGGAAAGGCGAAGCACCTTGGTGTCCTTTTTCACCAGCTCGTCCATCACCGTCCTGCCGAGCACCGTCTGCGTCCCCTCGTGCGCCTCGTCGACGATAATCAAGTCCCACGGAGTGGCAAAGACCCCGTCGTTCTTGTCGAAGTTGCCGCCGACGAGTTCCGAGCCGCGCAAGTCCTGCATCGAGGCGAAGTAGACGTAGCGGCACTCGCCCCGTCCGGCTCGCCGTTCGAGGGTGGCGTGGTCGTCGCCGTTCGTCTTGGAGCCATATGAGAAGTCCGGCGTGTCGTAGAATATCTTTCCGAAGTCTTCGTACCAGCCCGCGTCGACCACGGGGCGGTGGGTGAGTATCAGCACCCGGCGGAAGCCGCCGTGTTCCTTGACCGTCTGGAGCGCGGAAAGTGTCTTGCCGAAACGCATCTTGGCGTTCCACAGCATCTGGTTGCCCTTCCTGAACTGCCTGAGGGTCTTGTCGATGGCCTCGCGCTGTTCGGGACGGAAGACGACGGGCGAGCGTCCTTCGGACTTCTCGGAGGGGCGGAGCGACTTCCGTCCCTCCTTGACAGCCCGGATGGCTTTCCTGACTGTTTCGAGGTCTGTCTCGAACCATTCGTTGGCGTTGTGGGCGCGGTCGAACAGCTTGCGCCTCACGCCGCTGCGGAGCAGTACCTCGTGGACTGCCTTGTCGTTGAACGCCCCGACAGCCTTGTTCCGGACAAAGACAGCGATTTCGGTGTGAACCAAGTCGTAATCAACGGCGGCTGTCCGCGTGTACTCGTCGATGCGTTTCCTCGCGGCCTTGTTCAGCGCGGAACTGCCGGGCGGCAACGTGATGTCGCCGTCCTCGAAAGTGGTCTCCCCTATTTTGAGGCAACCGGCATGCGCCGCGTCGTTGATGCGGAACACGTAAATCAGCTTGGGCTTCAATGACGAAAAATACTGCATGGCTTATTTGATAAGGTCGATGAACCGGATTTTTCCCTTGCCTTTCTTCGCACTCCAATCCTTAATCAGAGCGTATGTGCCATTGTGGGCACGCATATCACCATTCTTGCAACCTTGACAGACGGTAACCTTTTCCTCGTCGCCGAAGAGGGAGCGTTCCACCGTGCCGCGTGTTCCGCAACTGCCGGGGACGACCCCTTTCAGCCCGTCCATCTGCCAGACGTTCCACGAAACGACTTCCGCGACCTCCAACAGCAACCCAAGTTGCGGCTCGCCGCCGAACTTCGCCTTGTGGTAGTCGATGAAGGAGTAAAGGAGTGCTTCGCGCGCGAGGACGAGGTTGTCGCCCTGCCACTCGTAGCCGTAGGTGCTTTTGTAGGCCGACAGCGCGGCTTCGAACCACTCTTCCGGTGTCTCCGTGTTCTCTCCGGCGACGCGCATCTTGCGGTCGAGCATCCCTATCCGCCGTCCCACCGGAATCGGGTCGCCCGTCGCCGCGTCGTACCGGCTCACTATATAGGGTGCTTCGCCGCAGGCTATTTCGAGGCGGCACTCGGCGACGTAGTCGCGCCACGTCTTTCCCTCCGGGAACGCTATTTTCCCCTCCGTCGGCATCCATGTGTGCAAGCCGCCGGGGCAGTCGACTTCCGTATTGAACACGTTTTCCCGTCCGAACCAAGCATTGTCCACCAGATTGTTCTGCTTGTTGCACATCCACGAAGGTGTGAAGACTTCCGCCATCTCGCGGCTACGCCGCCGTTGCGTCTCGCGGCTTTTCACGGCGCGGGGCTTGATGACACCGCCGTTCTTGCCCGTGACGGATTCCGCCGTAATGCGGTCGGCATACCGGTAGCCCTCTCCCAACTCGACATAACTGTCCGTCGCCCAGAAGATATTGACCCGGCTGTCTTCCGTACTCAGCGTGTGGTCTTGCAGCAATGCGGAAAGCAATTCGGGCGACCGCCCGAAAATCTCGTTTTCGCGTATGTCAACCCGTGAGGATGCCATTCAGCCCGCCTTTCATGCCGTTCGTTTCACCATTATGCAAAAGTAAGTAAAAAACGGGACTTTCGCGCCCCGGCGGGACAAAAAGTCCGCAGAGGGGGCGGCTTGCCGCGGAAAAAACCGGACGGGGCGGGTTCGGGACGGGGCACGTGCCGCCGGGACGTGCGGGGCGCGGACTTCAAGAGTCTTTCGCCCCACGGAAACCGTCGAAGTTCCGCCGTTCCTGGCGGGAATGCGGTGCGCGGCGGAGAGAAGGACCGAGCTTGTCCGAACTTCGTTTTTTCCCGCCGCCCGCATTGGACGAAGTCAATCCCGCGCTCAAACGGAAAGGAACGGCGGCGGACAGGGCAGTTCCGGCGGCGTGTCTTCCGCGTACATGGCATCTATCTCGGCCGCATAATTCCGGTTCACCACGGGACGCCTCACCTTCAGCGTGTCGGTCAGTTCTCCCTTCTCCATGCTGAGCGGCTCGGGCAACAGCGTGATGCGCTTCACCTGTTCATAACGGGCGAACTCCTGTTGCAAGGTGTCGATGCGGAAAAGCAACATCCTGTTGATGTCGGCGTTCCGGCACAAGTCCGCCGTGTCGGTGAACGGGATACGATGGCGTTCCGCAAAATCCTTCAACAGATTGTATTCGGGGACGATGAGCGCCGACACGAACTTGCGCCGGTCGGCAATCACCACAATCTGGTCGATGTAGCGGTCTACCACCAGCTTCGCCTCTATCATCTGCGGGGCGATGTATTTCCCGTTGGAGGTCTTGAACAAGTCCTTAATCCGGTCGGTGAGGAACAGCTCCCCGTCCTTGAGGTATCCCGCGTCGCCGGTATGGAACCACCCCTCCTCGTCGATGGCGGCGCGGGTCGCCCCGTCGTTGCGGTAATATCCTTTCGTGACCGTCGTCCCGCGCAACAGCACCTCGTTGTCTTTGCCGAACTTCAACTCCAGTTCGTCGATGACGCGCCCCACCGACCCGATCGTCTTGCGTTGCCCCACCCTGTCGCAGGAGACCGTCGCCGTGGATTCCGTCAGCCCGTAGCCCGCCAGCATGTTGATGCCGACCGAGTGGACGAACTCTTCCACTGCGGGCGGGATGGCGGCTCCGGCGGTGGGGAAGAAATTGGCGTTCTCCAAGCCCAAGGTCTTTTTCAGAAGAGCCATCACGGTCTTCTCGAAGAAGGCGTAACGCATTCTCAACGGAACCGGAGGGACGAGGCCGCGCATCCGGTAACGCACGTTATAGGCCTTGCCCACCTCCAGCGCCTCGCGCATCATCTTGCGTTGCACGGGGTTGCTCTGCCTTATCCTCTCCCGCACGCCGGCGTACACCTTCTCCCAAAAGCGCGGCACGGCGCACATGCACGTGGGGTGCACCTCCCGCAGAGACTGCAGCACGTCCGTCGGCCGCAGGTTGACGGCCAGCCGCGCCCCCTCGGCCAGGCAAAGGTAAGACCACGCCCTTTCAAACACGTGGGTAAAGGGCAGGAAATTCAGGACGACATCCTTTTCCCTGATTGGCAGGATTGCGTCGTTGGCGACAAGCGCGTCGCGGTACATCCTGTGGGTCAGCATCACCCCCTTGCCGGCCCCCGTCGTCCCCGAAGTGTAAAGGATGTTGGCCAAGTCGTCGAGCCGCAGTTCGGCCGCCCGCCGCTCCGCCTCCGCGCTTCCCTCGTGTCCGGCACTGGCCTGCAGGAACTCCTCGAAGTAGACCGACACCTTGTCCCGCGGGTTCTTCACCACGGAGGAATCGAAGATAATCAGTTTCTGGAGCGTCGGGCAATGAGGCATGCAACGGAAAGCGACATCGTACTGGTACTGCTCGCCGACAAACGCATAACGGATGCCGGCATCGTTCACCATGTAAACCACCTGACCTTTCGAGCTGGTGGCATAAAAAGGAATCGTGACGGCCCGCACGCCGTAAGCCCCGAAATCCAAGTACAGGCACTCGGGCATGTTCTGCGAAAAGACGGCCAGATTCTCCTGCACTTCCACCCCCAAGGCCAGCAGGGACGCGGACACTTTCCGCACGACTTCCGAGAACCGGTTCCAGGAGACCGGAATCCACGCGCCTTTCCCGTAGTCGCGGTAACTCATGGCCGTCCTGTCCCCGTAACGCTTTGCCTGTTCGTGGACGAGCAGCGAGAAAAGACTTGAATTTAGCATAGCTCCGGCTGTTTGTGTGTACAAAGTTATGGTTTTAAGTGAAACGACGCGCAAGGAAACCTCAAAACATTTAATTTTTCTCCGAAATACCTTAACTTTGCCCCAAAGAGACGCGATTATGGACATTGACGCACTGACACGGGAAGCCGTCGGCCTGCTTGAACGAATGGTAAGCATTCCCTCCGTAAGCAGGGAAGAAAAGGATGTGGCCGACCTGTTGGAGAATTTCATGAGGGAACACGGCAAGACACCCCGCCGCGAAGGGCATAACCTTTGGTGCGTCTCGCCGTTTTACCGGAACGAACGCCCCACCCTCCTGTTGAACGCCCATACCGACACCGTGAAACCGTCACCGGGGCGGACGCGCGACCCTTTCCGCCCCACATGGGAAGGCGAACGGATTTACGGACTGGGCACGAACGACGACGGCGGCGGCGTGGTCGCCTTGTGGCAGGCTTTCTGCACGTTGTCCGGCAGGGAACAGCCCTACAACCTCGTCTTCCTTGCCTCGTGCGAAGAAGAGGTCTCGGGAAAGGGCGGCATAGAAGCAGTCCTCCCCTTGTTGCCGCACGTGGACGCGGCGTTGGTAGGCGAACCCACCGGCATGCAACCGGCCGTCGCCGAAAGGGGGCTGATGGTGCTGGATGTCACGGCACGCGGCAAGTCGGGACACGCGGCACGCGACGAGGGGGAAAACGCCATCTACAAGGCCATGAAAGACGTGGAGTGGTTCAGGACTTACCGTTTTCCGAAGACTTCGCCGCTCTTGGGGGACGTGAAGATGAGCGTAACGGTCATCCACGCCGGCACGCAACATAACGTCGTGCCGGACGAATGCGCCTTTACCGTGGACGTGCGCGGCAACGAACACTACTCCAACGAGGAAATCTACCGGACGGTATGCGCCCATACGGACAGTGAGGTGAAAGCCCGCTCCTTCCGCCTGAACTCATCGCGCATAGACGAGAGCCATCCCCTCGTGGCCAAGGCCAAGGCTTTAGGGCGCAAGCCTTTCGGCTCGCCCACGCTCTCCGACCAAGCGTTGATGCCTTTCCCGTCCCTGAAAATGGGGCCGGGCGAATCCTCGCGTTCCCACACGGCGGACGAGTACGTCACCGTGACGGAAATCCGGGAGGCCATAGCCTTATACGTCGAACTGTTGGACGGCTTGCGGATGTGAGGGGAGACGGGTCGGGGCGCAATCTCGGTCGGAAGCCTCTCAACGCCCTATCCAGACTTCCGGGTTCAGCTTCTGCGTCTCTTTCCGCAACTGGAAGTGCAGCACACAGTTGCCCGTGCCGTCATCCTCCACCGTACCCAGAATGTCGCGCGTCTTGATTTTCTGCCCCTTGCTTACCCGCACGGAAGACAGGTTGCAATAAACCGAGATATAACTGCCGTGGCGCACCAACACGTTCTTGGCGTCGCCGAACTGGAAGACGGCCGACACCTCACCGTCGAAAACGGAACGCGCCATGGCACCCGGACGCCCCACGTAATTGGTTCCCTTATTATCCAAGCGCACATTCCTCAATCCCGGCACGTTATAAGTCCCGAAATGGCTGCCCACCATGTATCTTCCGGTAATCGGCACCGGCAACCTTCCCTTGTTCCGGGCGAAACTGCCGTTCAGTGCCTGATCCTGTGGCGTAATCCATTCATGTCCCGAAAGGGTGGAAGAAGACTCTTTCCCTCCTCCTTTTCCCGAAGCGACTTGATCACGGCTCTTTCCCCGCCGCTTCTCCGCTATCCGGCGTGCCTCGGCTTCGGCTTTCCTTCGGGCGGCCTCGGCCCTCTTGCGTGCCTGCTCCACTTCGTAGGCTATCATCCGGTCTATCTTCTTGTCCAAAGCGGAAAGCTGCCGCTGTTGCTGTTCCACCTCTTTTTTCAGATGCTTTTGCTTCTGCTGCAAGCCGGCCACATTCTTCCGTTCTTCGTCGTGCTGTTTTTGCAACAAGGCCTTCTGCCGCTCACATTCGGCAATCAAGCGGTTTTTCTCTTCTTTCACGCCCAGCAGTTCGTTCTTCTGCTCCAGCAACTCATCCCGCTTGCGCACGATTTGCTCGGCCAACGTGCGCTGATAACCGGCATATTCCCGCGCATAGCGCGAGCGGCGGTACATCTGGGCCACGGAACGGGAGGAGAGGACGAAGAGCAGGGGACTTTCCACCGACTTGCACGCCCGCGCGTAACGCAGGGCCTTGGCATAATCGGCCTTTTTCCTTTCCAGTTCCGCCGCCGTGCGCTCCACTTTCCGTTCCAGCCCGTCCACCCGGTCGCTGACCCTCCTCAACTGCGTCTCCATCGTGTCGATGTAACGTTGGCGGCTCTCCAGTTGGTTGGCTATCATGTTGATGTCCCGCAACTTGGTCGCTACCGCTTTCTCGGTCGTCTTCAGTTCTTTCCGGGAGCGGGTCAAGCCTTTCTGTATCTCTTTCTTTTGGGTTTGCAGCACCTTGATTTTACGGTTGATCTGCGCATAGGTGCTTCCCACGCCGGACAGGTACGTCCACACCGCAAAAAGCATGACCAACCCGCATTTCATTTTACCAGCTGCTTTAAAATCAAATCGGGGCTGACCCTCTTGTATTTCCCGCCCGGCTCCGGGGTCGGTTCAATGTCTTTCTCGTTCCATTTCAGGTGGCGCAACGAAAAGGCAACCGTCATTTTCTCCTTCCCTCCCGTGACGGACAGTTGCATCTCATCGGGGAAACTCTTCTGCCCCACGTCCGCGAAGTGCCGGTAAGTCCAGTCCAGACGGGGCGCGGAAGGCCGTCCCGTGACGGCGACGGACGTGTTGCGGATCAGGCCGGTCAGCAAGTCGACCACGAACCGGCACTGCAACAGCGAGCCGTCCTTGGAAGTCAGAACCGTGCTTTCCCCGTCTTTCGAGACGGCAAAGTCCTGTTCCTGCCACCGGCCTTCCTTTCCCGGCACGAACACGTCGTTCCAAAACAGAGCCTGCAACGTGTAGAAATCCACCCCGGCTTCCTGCAAATAAGGCACGTCCGCGTAGTCCACCTTCACGTATTCCCGTCCCATCCGGTTAATCATCATCATGTACCGGGGCGTGAATTCTATGCATCCCACTTCCATGAAGCCCATGAAGACGAGCGAAAGCTGGATGATTTCGTCCCGTTTCAGGTTGCAGCTTCCTCCCGCCGACAAGTTTTTCCTGCCCAACGTCAGGTCAAGGTCCATCTTGGAAGTGACAGTCCCTTCTTTCAGGCCGGGCCACGCCGTCCTGTCCACCCGCTCCACGACATTCCCCTCGTTTCCCCGTCCCGCCGGAGTCATGTCTTTGGAGGAACGGCAAGCCGGCAACAGCAACACAAAAGCGACGGCAAGGAAGCCCCGCACGAAATCCGGCGCAAGCCGGAAGCAGAGCCGAGTCCGCTTGCGTTCTGCCGAGGCACCGCCCGCGTCGGACGAAGCCAGATCCGTTCTTCTCATTCTTCAATATACTTTTTCAATTGAATCTTCCTTTTCAAAAGCTCGGAAACGTCGTCCCCTTTCTCCCGCGCCATCTTCCAGTACTTCAACGCGCCCTCCATGTCGCCGCACCGCGCATAGATGTCGCCGGCGTGTTCCAAGACCCCGCCGGAAACGTCTTCGTCGTTCTCGAAGTCCCCCACAAGGACGCGGTCTATGTACAACTTGGCTTCGGCATACATTCCCTTGGTGAAAAGTATCCAGGCGTAAGTGTCGACGTAGGTCTTGTTCCCCGGTTCCGCCTCGATTGTGCGGTGGCTCATCTCTTCCGCCTTGTCCAAGTCCTTTTTCTCCAACGAGAGGTAGTAGGCGTAATTGTTCAGGCAACCGACGTTCTCCGGGTTGTACGTCAGGCAGGAGTCGTATGCGATGAAGGCGGAGTCTTTCAGGCCGTTGCTGTAATACAAGTCTCCCATGATGGAATACATGTCGGCCACGACGTTGCGGTCGGTGTCCGGCCTGATTTGCCGTATGCCTTTCCGGAACACGTCCAAAGCCTTGTCCTGATAGCCGAGCCGGTAATAGGAATAGCCCAGGTAGAAATAATAAGGCAGTTGTTCGGGGTAATGCATGATGCCGCGCGTGCAAATATCCGCCACTTTCGAGTAGTCGTCGGCATGGATGGCCAGTTGCATCAGCTGATACAAGGCCGCCTGATTGTCCGGTTCAAGTTTCAGGATATGTTCCAAGACCGGTTCGAGGCGGTCGTCCATGTGCTTCACTTGCAGGTAAGAGGCGTAGAGCGTCAGCATGTCCATCGTCTCGGGCACGGAGTCGAAGATGCGGTCGAAGACGGCCAGCACTACGGTGCTGTCGGCGTGTTCGTTCTCTTTGTCCACGATGTAGTTGCGCATCAGCACCGCCCTCGCCTGTTCGTCGGTCTCCTTCCCGTATAGGATTTCGTCCAACAGGACCCGGTAAAGCGAATCTTGTCCCGTCTGCTCGTAGTAATCAAGCATGGACATGCGCAAGGCCTGGTTATCGGGTTCTTTCTCGCGGACTTCCTCGTAGACGGCAAGGGCTTTGTCCGTCTGTTGCGACAGCAAATACTGGTCGCCTATCAGTACGCGATAAGCCAAATCGTTGGGGTTCTCCTGCGCCAGGCTTTCCAGTTCGGCAAAGGCTTTGTCTTCCTCTTTCAACTCGCGGTAGAGACGGAACTTTTCCATGCTGACGGACAAGTCCTTGCCTTCGAGCGTCTCTATGCGGTCGAGCACTCCGATTGCCTCGCGGTATTTCTCACTGCCCATATAAATGTTGACCAGTTGCGCCAACACATCCGAGCGGGCCGGATTGCACCTTGCCATGTCTTCGAGCAGGGGAACGGCCCGCGCCTCGTCCCCGTTGCGCAAATAGAACGACGCGAGTGCTTCCTTATAATATATGTTGTCCGGTTCCAAGGCCACCGCACGGGACAGGTGAGACACGCACCGGGTCGAGTCGTCCATCCCTAAGTAGTACAGCCCGATGCTGAATAACGCTTCCGCCGCGTCGGGCTTGATGTCCAAGCAATGCTTGTACAGCTCGAAGGCATCGTCATGCCGTCCCGCCAGCTTGCTCTTGACGGCTTCGGCATAGTAATAGTCGAGCCTGCGCTGTGCCTCGTCCGGAATGACTTGCGTCTTCGTTCCCGTCGCGCAGGAAACGAGGCAGGCCGACAACGCGGCCCACGCCCCGCATATCAAAAAAGATGTATACTTCTTCACCGGCTTTATTTTTCTCCCGAATGGCCGAAGCCGCCCGCGCCCCTTTCCGTTTCGTCCAGACTCTCCACGGGCTTCCACGCCGCCCGCTCGTGGCTTGCCACGACCATCTGCGCAATCCGTTCCCCGTCCCGTATCTCGAACGGCTCGGACGACAAGTTCACCAGGATGACACGAATCTCTCCCCGGTAGTCCGCGTCGATTGTACCGGGCGAATTCAGCACGGTAATTCCCCTTTTCAGAGCCAGCCCGCTCCTCGGCCTGATTTGCGCCTCCGTCCCGCGCGGCAAGGCGACATGGAGACCCGTCGGCACCATGCAGCGTTCCAGAGGGCGCAACACGACAGGCGCGTCCAAGTTCGCGCGGAGATCCATCCCCGCCGAATCCGAAGTGGCGTATTGCGGCAACGGATGACGGGATTTGTTAATGACACGTACTTCCATCCTACGTAGAAACGATTGCCTTCGAGGCACAAAAATAACCAATTTCTCCGAACCCCGCCATTGATTTTTAGAGAAAAAGAGCGTATGCCAACCTTTTTAATTACTTTTGTGAAAATTCTACAAGAACGAATATGGATTGGCTGCGACTTATCTCCAACAAACGGTTAGGACTGGAAGAGTACCATCAGGTGCGGAAAGACGACCGCACGGAATTCCAGCGCGATTACGACCGCCTTATATTCTCCGCGCCGTTCAGGCGTTTGCAGAACAAAACGCAGGTGTTCCCGCTTCCGGGAAGCGTGTTCGTCCACAACCGGCTGACCCACAGCCTTGAGGTGTCCAGCGTGGGGCGTTCCTTAGGCAACGACACCGCACGCGCCCTCATGCAGAAGCATCCGGATTTGTCCAGAAGCCTCCTGAGCGAAGCCGGAGCCATCGTGTCGGCCGCCTGCCTGGCGCACGATTTGGGAAATCCGCCGTTCGGGCATTCGGGCGAAAGGGCTATCGGGACGTTCTTCAGCGAGGGAAAGGGTAACTGGTTGCGGGACTACCGCGACCCCGCGAGCGGGGAATGCCTCGACGGGCGGGAATGGAACGACCTGATCCGTTTCGAGGGGAACGCCAACGCGTTCAGGTTGCTCACCCACCATTTCAAGGGACGGCGCGACGGAGGGTTCGTCATGACTTACACCACCTTGGCTTCCATCGTCAAATATCCCTTCTCGTCCGAGCTTGCCGACGGACATGCCAAGTTCGGCTTCTTCCAAAGCGAAATCCCGGTCTTCCGGCGGATAGCCGAGGAGCTGGGCATTCCCCGGACGGACGGAGGGGAGGGCGGGTTGCGGTATGTGCGCCATCCTTTCGTGTATTTAGTGGAAGCGGCCGACGACATCTGCTACGAAATCATGGACATAGAGGACGCGCACAAACTGAAAATACTCGGTACGGAAGAAACAAAAGGCTTGCTGATGGGGTTCTTCGACGAAAAACGCCGGACCGACATCGAGAACAACCTGCGACACGTCAGCGACATCAACGAACAAGTCGTCTACCTGCGCTCCTGCGTCATCGGCTGCTTGGAGAGCGAATGCGCCAAGGCGTTCGTGGAAAACGAGGAGAGCATCCTCGCCGGTTCTTTCGAAGGCCGCCTCATCGACCACATCCCCGACCCGGCGCGTCGGGCGTACAAGGAGTGCGAAGGCATGGCCTACGCCAAGATTTACCGCAGCAGGGAGGTGGTGGACGTGGAGCTGGCGGGCTTCCGAGTGGTCACGACGCTTCTGGAACTCATGACGGAGGCGGTGTGCCACCCCGAAAAGGCCTATTCGCAACTGCTCGTCAGCCGCGTGTCGCAACAGTACGAAATCGGGGCCGAACGGCTCTACGACCGCATCATGGCCGTACTGGACTACATCTCCGGCATGACGGACGTGTACGCCTTGGACTTGTACCGCAAAATCAACGGGATGAGCCTGCCTTCCGTATGACCGTGAACAAGAGCCGCAGTCTTCCGGGGCTGGCGCGGGGAACACTTCCCACAAGCGTGTCAAGAGTTCTTCGGGAAAAGGATTCGCCTTTCAGCCGGAAATATGACGCACTATTTCTGACAGCATGTCGAGAAATGTCGGAGAGGGCGAGAAAAGGTAAATGCCCTTTCCCGTCCTGACGGAAACGGGGGACTACCCCACTGAAGGCGGAAAACCATTTCGCCGAGAACGGGAAACCGTCTGGCCGAAAGAAAAATAATCCGGACGAGAGAAGCGGATTCCCGCTTGCAACCGTATACCGAGACCTCCTCGCTACCCTCGCCCCGAGAAAGTTTCAATGTGCCGCCGACGCTTCTCCTCACGGATTTCGTCCACAGCAATCAGGATGCCGGTCTCTTCCACGTCGCCGAATTCATCGTTGATGGCCGTGCCGAACATCTTCATCGTGGGCGACAGTCCCATGTAAGCGTTCACCAAGGGCGGGATGTTGTAGCCCAGTTTGCGGACTTCCGAATTCAGAATCCTGTAATCTTCCTTGAAATCCTCGTGAACGAACAGTTTGCGCAGTTCTTCCGTGTCGGCTTCCAGTTGCAAGGGGTGTATCGGCACTATGAGCCTGTCCTTGTCCTCGAAGTGCTTTCTCAGGAAATACAGAATCATGTCGCGCCCGTAGCGGTCGTAGGACGGGTACATGGTCATCTTCCCGAAATAATAGCGCACGTCGGGCACCAGAACCGTCAGCGCCCCCAGCCCGTCCCACAGGTTGTCCAAGGCGAACAAGCCTTTCGAGCCTTGGCGCGTGCTCTGGTACTCCAACGTCACGAACGAGCGTCCGAGCTCTATCGTGTAAGGCATGTAGTTCTTCATGAAATTCTCCGAGAAGCGGAACATGTGCGAGGTAGCCAAAGTGGGCTGTCCGTCCTCCCTCAGCTTCACCTTCGCCCCCAAGAAGTAACGGTATCCGCCCAAGATGGCTTCCACGTCGGGATCCCACACAATCATCTGCTTGTAGGGCTCTTCCATCATGTCGAAGTCATCCAAGTCGAGGGACTTTCCCGTGCCTCCTCCGCCAGCCCGGAAGGCGATTTCGCGCAAACGTCCGATTTCACGGAGCACGTTCGGCGAATCCTGCCACGTCACCACGTATATCTCGTTGTGGCTTTTGTTCGTGTAACGCAGCCTCTTGTCCGCGGTCAGTTCTGCCTTCAGTAGCTCTTTGCTCACCGGAGCTATGATTTCCTCCATACCGTCAATCTGTTTTCTTCTCTTTATAACTTGTATACTTGTTCCCTCACTTCCTGTGCCCACTGCCGGAAGCCTTTGGATTCGTCGAACGTGTCCCACGGTATCGGTTTCCCGATGACGACCCGATACTCGCCATGCCTGCTGCGATACATCTCGTCGGGTAAGAACAGCATGGCCACGTTGAACTTGAGGCGCAACCGCTTGCACCATTCCGCGATGGAATAAAAACGGTCGGAGTTCTGCCCTATGAAGTGTATAGGCACCACATCCCGCCGCGCGGCCACGCTTTTCACGACGAAAGACTTGCTCCACGCCACGTCCCTTATACTGCCGTCCTTCATGCGGCGCGAACAAATCCCTGCCGGGAACATGATGATTTGGTCGTCGGAACGGAAGGCGTTCTCCACCGCTTTGGGGAAGTCGCGCGCCTGTCTCCCGAACTTGTTGATGGGTATGCACAGGGGAGCCAGTCCTTTCAGGTTCATCAGCAGGTCGTTCACCAGATACTTGATTTTCCCGTCGTAACGGCGGCCGAGCACCATTCCCAAGGCCACGCCGTCTATGGCGCCCAGCGGGTGGTTGGACACGAAAGTGCATCTCCGTCCCGGTTCGGGGAGGTTTTCCGAGCCCTCCACGTTCACTTTCACGTCCAAGTAAGCCACTGCGTGCTCGCAGAAGTCGACCCCGACATAGCCTTGGCGCAGATAATCATTAATGAAATCTTGATGGATGAGGCGTTTGAGCCAGTTAATCACGAAGCCGGGAATATATTTGGCTTTCTTTCCGGCGCGATTCCGTATGATGTCATCAAGATTGATTAACGTAACAGCTTTATCCGGCATGATTTCTTCCTTTCGTCTCCCTCGCAACGGCAGAACTCCACCTTTGACCTATCCTTCCATATTCGTAAAGACATCTCACGACACCGTCACTTTGGAGCTGTTAATGATATAAGTGCCTTTCGGTAGTCCGCTAATCCAGTTCGTACCTTTGTTCAATCGGAACAACCCATAGAACATGCCGTTCCCCTTATATACCGGAAGCATCTGGGAATGCTGGCTCGTGACCAGCAATGAGCCGCCTTTCATCTCGATTTTGACGGGATATGTCGAAGAGACCCTTTCTCCCTTGTAAATATGGGTATATTCGGAGAAAGACACGTCAGACCTTACCGAATCGGCCTTGACCCGGACGGACACGCGGCTCGCCGCCGGAGCATTTACGGGACTAAAGAACGCCAATAGCACCCACAAACCAACCTTTTTCCAACAAAACCCCCGCATTACGCTTTAATTTAACTTCTATTTCGCAAAAATAGAACGAAACTGTCACTGTCCAAGGCAAAGGCCGGATATTTTAAGAAATATTAGACGTCAAGGACTTGCGAATCCCATTCCGCCCAACCGGTTTCTCCGATGCCCCGTATCTTCCCGCCGGACGGGAAGAGGCGCAGGCCGGACGGGACTTCACTTCCGTCCTGTGTCGCCGCAGTCCGGCACTGCAACCCCTTGCCCGGACCGTCAGGCCAGCAATTGCCTTACTACGGCGCTGACGGACTTTCCGTCGGACTTTCCCGCCAGTTGCTTGGTTGCCACGCCCATCACCTTGCCCATGTCCTTGATGCCGGTCGCTCCCACGGCGGCGATGATGGCTTTCACCTCCTGCTCCAGCTCCGCCGCCGAGAGTTGCTTGGGCAGGTAGCGGTTGATGACTTCCACCTGCGCCAATTCCTCTCCGGCCAAGTCCGGGCGGCCCTGCTCCTCATAGATGGCCGCGGCATCCTTGCCCTGCTTGGCCAGCTTCGAGAGGATTTTCACCGCCGTCTCGTCCGTCAGTTCGTCGTTCGCCCCCGGCGCGGTCTTGGCTTCGAGGAAATACTTCTTGATGTTGCGCAACGCTTCCAACGCCACTTTGTCTTTCGACTTCATGGCCGCGACGATGTCCTTGCTGATTTGTTCAAAAAGAGCCATTCCTATACATTATTATATTATATACATTATTATATTAGCTGAATACAATCACCGACTTGTCCTGACTGATGTCTCCGCCGTCCGTACCGCCTGCCACGCTCTCCCATTCGGTCGCCTTGCTCTTGATACTGTCCAGCACTTCCTTGCTCCGCTTGTAGGTGGGACTCTTCTCCACCATGTCGATTATGTCATCATTGTCCAGATTGTTTTCCTTGAAGAGGAAAAGGTAGTACGGGCGTTTCGTCATCGTATTTCCGCCGTAGTATATATTATAGCGATTCATATCATTTATTTCTTTTTCCACATCGGTCGGTTGCTCGATTGTGGCTGTCGGTTTGTGCTCTTCCTCCATTCCCGGCACGTTCCTCAGTCCGAAACCTGTGGCAAGCACCGTGATTTTCACTTTCTTTCCCAACGAGGAGTCCGTGGCCAGACCGAATTTCGTTTCCACTTCGTCGCTGAACTTGCTCATAAACTCGTGCACCTCGTTCATTTCCTCCATCGTAAGCTCTTCGCTCTCGCTTTGGTCGCCGAACAGGATGTTCAGCAACACTTTCTTGGAATTGAAGATGTCGTTGTTGTTCAGCAACGGGGAATGCAACGCTCCCTCTATGGCTTGGCGCACCCGCCCCTCGCCCTCTCCGTAGCCAGTACTCATGATGGCCACGCCGCCGTCTTTCAACACGGTGGTGACATCCTGGAAGTCGAGGTTGACGATGCCATGCACCGTAATGATTTCGGCGATGCTCCTTGCGGCAATCGACAGGGTGTCGTCGGCCTTGGCGAACGCGTTCAGCACGGTGAGTTCGTGATAAATCTCCCTCAGACGTTCGTTGTTGATGACTAACAGCGCGTCGACATGCTTGGAAATCTCCTCCACCCCGTCCAAAGCCTGATTGATTTTCTTTCTCCCTTCGAAGCAGAAAGGAATGGTGACAATGCCCACCGTCAGGATGCCCATCTCTTTGGCGCATTGGGCAATCACGGGTGCCGCTCCGGTTCCCGTGCCGCCTCCCATGCCGGCGGTGATGAATACCATGCGCGTCCCGTCGTTGAGCATCTCCTTTATGCCGTCCAAACTCTCCATGGCGGCCTTGCGGGCGCGTTCGGGACGGTTGCCGGCTCCCAGGCCTTCCGTCCCCAGCTGGAGGCGAGTGGGTATGGGCGAATCGTTCAACGCCTGATTGTCGGTATTGCACAACAGGAAGCTCACGTCGTGTATGCCCTCCTTGTACATGTGGTTCACGGCGTTGCCTCCTCCGCCTCCCACGCCGATTACCTTGATGATGCTCGGACTGTTCGTCTTGAATTCAAAACGTATTCCCGCTTCGTCTTTCTTGTCTTTCTCTTCTTCCATGATTGTTTGTTTTTTTCAGGTTACTCCTCTTCTGTTACCGTTTTTGTCAATTGTTCAAGCTTCTCCTTGAATTTCTTCAGGAGCCTTCCCTTTTTCTGCGGCTTCGGCGGGTCGATATGCGTTGTTTCTTCCACAGGCACGAAGCCCCCGGGCTTCGGCGTTTCCATTTCCACCTCGCCCGTTTCTTCCGTATCGGGTGGCACCGCCATAGACTCGGTGCAGTTCTCGCTTCCCTCGTTCATCAAAGCCAGCAAGGTGCAGAGCGAACCGTCTTCCGCCACTTGCCCGGAGGTCTGCGACGCGAAAGGCACGGTGTGGACGAAGCGCGTCTTATCGGAATGAAGCTGTTCCGAAACCGCCTTGTCAAGGTTCTTCACGCCCGACGCCGCACCCGTGAGGACGATGCCGGAATATAGCTGATTCTGGTAGCCGCTGGCGTCTATCTGCTCCGCTACGTTGCTTAGGATTTCCTCCTCGCGGGCTTCCACGATTTTCACCAGTTTCTGTTCTTCCATGGGTAGTCCGAAACTTACCGGGAGCTTTTTCGCCGAATCTTCCTCGGTCAGGTCAAAAAAGGCCGATCCATATTTCATTTTCAGGACTTCCGCCTCGTCGTCGTCGATTTGTTGCAGGATGCAAAGGTCCCGCGTAATGTTGTTCCCTCCCAGCGGCAGCACGGCCAGATGTCGCAGCAAGCCGCTCTTGTACACCGAGACGGTGGTCGTTCCGTAGCCGAAGTCCACAAGGGCGCATCCGGAACGTTTCTCCATGTCGGTCAGCACGCATCGCCCCAGAACCGTCGGGGCGGCGAATATGCCGGCCACGTCTATCCCGGCTCCCTCCACGCACCTTTGGATATATTCCTTGGCTTCCGTCTTGACGATGACGTTGAGATACTTCCCGACAATTTGGTTGCTCAGCACGCCTACCGGATCTGTCGTGAAATCCGAACCCACACGGTATTCCTGGGAGACTACCTCCAGTATTTCGTAGCCGTCATACGCCGTGTTCCTGTTGGCCTTGAGCAAGGAATCCACTATTTCCTGCGAGACTGCGGTCTTTGCGGCAAACTGGCGCGACACCGTGTTCGTCTTCGCCCGCAACATCTGGCCGCCTATTCCGACATAAGCCTTGCGGATGCGCTTGTCCAACGCGTCCTCCAACTTCCCGACGATGTGCTTGAGGCACGTCACGGTCTTGTCCGTGTTGTAGACCACGCCCCTACGGATGCAGTTGCGTGCATCTACTTGTTCGATGTCGAGTACCTGCACGCTACCGTCCATGTCCTTGCATCCGGCCACGCCCCGTATCTTCGAGGAACCGAACTCTATCGCTACGATGATTCTCTTCTCTCCATCCATATCATTTCCTGTTTTTCTTGCAAATAATCTGATTGTCGTACTTCAGGCTCACCTGCGAGTACTTGTTCCATCCCACCTTGTTCAAGCCTTTCGTATAGAACGCTTTCATCCTCTCCAACTTGTCCTCCACGTTCGTGGGATGCCCCAAGAGGATAATATGCCTGCCCACCCGCGGCACCAGTTCCACCTCGCCGTCATCCAGCACGTGAATCTGCTGTATTTGACGGTTCCAGAACGGGTTGTCCTGTATCAGCCGTCCCAGACGGATTAGATTCCGGCGGGCATACTGCAATGTGATGTTCCCGGTCGCCACGGCCAAGTCGGCGTAATAGGACGACTTGGGCATCTGCCCGCCGTCCCTGTCCAAATAGTAGTCCTGCCCGTCGGAAGACATGACATGCAATATGGGAATGCGCTGCCTGATACGCACGCACACCTTCCCGCCGGGCGTTTTATAGCTCGTCACGTCCTCGATATAAGGATTCTTCCGCAAGGTTTCTTCTATCCGGCTCAACATCACCCTGTCCATTTTTTGTCCCGTCGGGTCGCATTTGCGCTTTTCAAGCATCCCCAGCACTTCTCCCGAGCGGATGAAACCGGTCTGCAAGCTGTCTTCTACCACTACCTCCACGCCATTGCACACAAGCCCTTCTTCGGGCTTGTTCAACACCGTGACCGCAGCGATGAAATAGCAGAACAGTGCCAACAACAGCAATATGATAGCCAATTTCCTAATCATCTCCCCCTCAACACCTCAGTAATCTGCGGGGCATAGGCTTCTATGTCCCCGGCTCCCAACAACATGAACACATCCGCGCCGGACTGCCGCACTTTCTCCGGCACGTCTTCCTTCCGGCACAAGCACTTCTTCACCGCGGGAGCCAAGCGGTCATATATCAACCGGCTCGTCACGCCCCGGATAGGCTCTTCACGGGCCGGATAGATTTCCGTAAGGATCACCTCGTCCGACAGCGAGAGGCTACGGGCGAACTCTTCATGGAAATCGCGCGTGCGTGTGTAAAGATGGGGTTGGAATATCGCCGCAATCTTTTTCCCAGGATAAAGTTCGCGGATAGAAGCCAAACTTTGGCGTATCTCTGCCGGATGATGGGCGTAATCCGTCAGGAAAACGGCCTTGCCGTCTTTCAACCGGAAGTCGAAACGGCGATCCACTCCTTTGAACGAAGCCATGGCCTGCCTTATCTCTTCCGCCGTCGCGCCTCCGATTTGCGCCAAGGCCATCGCCGCAATCCCGTTTTCGATATTCACGCTCACCGGGACTCCCAACCGCACGTCTTCGACATGCCCTAACGGAGAAATGAAATCGAAACGTATCTCGCCGTCGCCGATGCGGATGTTCTCCGCGTGGAAGTCCCCGTGTCCGCGGCTGTAAGAATAGGTCGTCACTCCCTCTTGCGTGTCCGGCCGCACCTCCAGTCCCTCGTGCAAGACCAGGAAGCCTCCCGGGCGAATCAAGGAAGTGTATTTCCTGAAACTTTCCAAATAAGCCTCTTTCGTCCCGTAGATGTCCAAATGGTCGGGGTCGGTGGCCGTAATCACGGACGCGTGTGGTGTCAGCCAATGGAAAGAGCGGTCGAACTCGTCGGCTTCTATGACCACGTAGTCGCTCGCCGGGGAAAGGATGCAGTTCGTGCCGTAGTTCTTGACGATGCCGCCCAAGAAAGCATTGCAGTCCACATGGCTTTGGTGCAGGATATGAGCCGCCATGGACGACGTGGTGGTTTTCCCGTGCGTCCCCGCCACGCAAAGCCCCTTATGCGTCCGCGTCAGCATGCCCAATACCTGCGCACGCTTCTCCACCTCGAACCCGTTCGCCCTGAAATAGGCCAATTCCGCATGTTCGGCGGGGATGGCCGGCGTGTAAACCACCAGACAAGTGTCCTTGTCCCGGCAGACGGAGGGTATTTGTTCCACGTCCTCTTCATAGTGAACCGCAGCGCCTTCTTCCTGCAACTTCCGCGTCAGTTCGGAGGGCGTGCGGTCATAGCCACCCACGCAAAGCCCTTTTTGCAGGAAATAACGGGCTATGGCACTCATGCCGATTCCGCCTATCCCTACGAAATACACTGCTTTTATCGCTTCCATTCCCGTCTTCTACTTCTTCCTCTCCCTATATGCCACGGCGAGCTTGCAAACCTCTTCCGCAATGCGGTCGGCAGAGTCCGTAAAGGCCAAGGCTTTGATGTTCCGGCTCAACGCGGACAGCTTGTCCGCATCCCGGACGACATTCAAGGCCAGAGCTATTAATCTGTCCGCGGCTTCGGCATCCTTCACGCAAAGAGCGGCCTGCTTGTCAACCAAGGCCAGCGCGTTTTTAGTCTGGTGGTCTTCGGCCACGTTCGGCGACGGCACCAATATCGCAGGCTTGCCCAACAGGCACAACTCCGATATGCTGCCCGCGCCGGCTCTTGAGATGACCAGGTCGGCGGCCGCGTAGGCATCCTGCATGTTGGCGATGAAATCCGTCACGAACAGGTTGTCGGGCCGTCCTTTCGATGCCAGTTCCTCTTGTATGCGGGCAAAATAGTAACTTCCCGTCTGCCAGATGAACTGCACGCCGGAAGCCGAGATGGCCGCGAGGTTGCCCAGCACGCTCTCGTTCAACGTGCGTGCCCCCAGACTTCCGCCCATCAGGAGCACCGTTTTCAGTCCCGGCGACAAGCCGAATCCCGCCAAGGCTTCTTCACGGCTTCTGGAGTTCTCCGGCAAGCCCTGACGGACAGGGTTTCCGGTCAGTATGATTTTCTCTTTCGGGAAGAAGCGTTCCATCCCGTCGTAGGCCACGCATATCTTGTCGACCCGCTTGGCCAACAGTTTGTTGGTCACGCCGGCGTAAGAGTTCTGCTCCTGTATCAGCGTGGGGATGCCCATCGCCTGGGCCTTGTCCAACGTGGGGCCGCTGGCGTAGCCTCCCACTCCCACGACCGCCATCGGCCTGAAGTCGCGGATGATTTTCCCCGCCAACCTGCGGCACTTCCATATCTTGAAGAGCACGGCGACGTTCTTCAGCAAATGCTTGCGGTCGAAACCGCGAATCGGCAACGCCTTGATAGGATAACCGGCAACCGGGACACGCTGCATCTCCATCCGTCCTTCTGCCCCGACAAACAAAATCTCGGCTTCCGGATGCCGTGCCTTGACGGCATCCGCGATGGATACGGCGGGGAATATATGTCCGCCCGTTCCTCCTCCGCTCACGATAATCCTCAACTCTTCTCCCATGAAACCGGATTTTATCAGCAAAAATAATAATAAATCCAGTATTTCTTTCCTTTTTCCTCCTTATTTATTTAGGAAAGGGAGCATTTCTTACCTGCCATGTCCCTCCGTCTGCCGTCTCGTTTTCTTGCCGCGAACGCGTTTCCCGTCTCATCGGGACAAGCCATGACATAAAGGCACATTCGTCCCTTTATCTCTTTACCGGGGACACCGCCGTCCCCGTGTCGGATTTTCCTCACGCCTCAGTCCCTTCCGTCGCCCGTGGCTTTTTCTTGGCCGAACGGCTTACACTCAGAATCACACCCAGATAGACGCAATTAATCATAGTGGACGTGCCTCCTTTGCTGATTAACGGCAAGGGTTGTCCCGTCACCGGGAGGACCCCGACCGCCACGGCCATGTTAATCAGGGCTTGCGTGACGAGCATCAACGACAGCCCCATCACGAGGAAAGCCGGGAAGTTCCGCTCGCACCGGCCTGCTATCCTGGCCGACCTGAAGAGCAGCACGATATACAGGAACAGGACGAATGCGCCGCCTGCCAGCCCGAGCTCCTCTATGACGATGGCATAAATAAAGTCGGAGAACGACTGCGGAAGGAAATCGCGTTCCACGGAATTTCCCGGCCCCCGGCCTATCACGTTGCATGTGGCAATGGCTATTTTGGCATGCGCCACCTGCGGGTTCCTGCTCAAATCGTAATCCGCCGCGTCCTCCGGCACCTCCCCTTGTCCCTGCAAGCGGCCGACCCACGTGGGCAAGCGGTGCAGGCCGGGCCATTCGCTCATGGTGTCTATCGTGGATTCCGGCGCAAAGCGCAAGAAAGAGAACAGTCCGGCTCCGGAGATGACGATGACGCCCAGCAACGCGCCCAACTGTTTCCAAGGTATCCCGCCAATGAACATCATAATCAGGATGACCAAAAAGGTCATGGCGGCCGTGGAAAAGTTTTCGGGCACAATCAACAAACAAATCAGGGCCGACAGGAACATAATCCACTTGAACGCGCGGCGTTGCGCCCCGGCCTCGTCACGCATGCTCGAAAGGATTATGGCCGTCGCGGCAATCAATACGCCTTTGGCTATCTCGGAGGGCTGGAAGCCGATGCCGCCCACTTCGAGCCAACGGCTTGCATTGTTCACTTTGGTGGTAAACATGGCTATAATGAGCAGGAACAAGGACAACGGTATGCCGACCAGAGGCACCAGTTTGAAATAGCGGCACGGTATCTTATGCACCAGAATCGTGGCCAGCACGCCTATGACGAAATAGGAGGTATGTTGCAGAATTGGCTTCCAATAATAGCCTGTCTTGTAGCTCATGTTGCTGGAAGCACTATACACTTCCATGATGGATATCATGCCGAGGAAGAACAAAATCATCCAGATGACCTTGTCGCCCTCGAACAAGCTCCATTTCTTCAGGACTTTTGCCGGTGTAACCATCCTTCCGCCTCCCTTTACAACGCCCTTACCAATGATTTGAACTGTTCGCCGCGGTCTTCCATGCTCTTGAACAAGTCGAAACTGGCGCAACAGGGACTCAACAATACGGTATCGCCGGGGCGAGCCATCTTGTAGCACGCCTCCACGCAGTCTTTCATGTCGTGGGTGTCGGCAATGGGGATGCCGAACGAATCGAAGAAATCATGAAGTTTCCGGTTGTCCGCGCCGAGGAACACCAGCCCCACGCACTTCTCCCGGACCAGTTCGGCTATGGGTCCGTAATCATTCCCCTTGTCTTTCCCTCCCAGAATCAGCACCGTGGGTGTCTTCATGCTCTCTAACGCGTACCAGCATGCATCCACGTTGGTAGCCTTGGAATCGTTGACGTAATCCACGCCGCGCACGCGTGTTACTTTCTCCAGCCGGTGTTCCACGCCCTCGAAATCGCTCAGGCTCTGCCGTATCACTTCGTTCTTAATCCCGGCGACATCGGCAGTGATGCCTGCCGCCAGAGAGTTGTACATGTTGTGCTTGCCGGTCAGAGCCAGTGACTCCTGCTCCATGTTGAACGGCGTGGGGTATTCTATCACGTACTGCCCGTCGGCCAGATAACCAATCATGCCTTCTTTCTTCAGGATGGAGAACGGGCATTTTCTTGCCTTGATTTGGTATTTCTCCAATTCTTTCCGGATGACGGGGTCGTCGTTCCAGTAGACGAAAGCATCCGTCTCTTCCTGATTCCGCAGGATGCGCATTTTGGCATCCACGTACTTCTGCATGCACCGTCCGTAACGATCCAGATGGTCGGGGGTGATGTTGAGCAACACGGCGATGTTGGCGCGGAAACGGTACATGTTGTCCAGCTGGAAACTGCTCAGTTCTATCACATAGTAGTCATAATCTTTTTCTGCCACCTGCAAGGCCAGGCTTTGGCCGATGTTCCCCGCCAGCCCGACGTTATACCCCGCTTTCTTGAAGATATGGTAAATCAGGGAAGTCGTGGTAGTCTTGCCGTTGCTGCCCGTGACGCAAACCATCTTGGCGTGCGTGTAGCGTCCGGCGAATTCGATTTCCGAGATGACGGGAATGCCGCCGGCTTTCACTTTCAGCATCATCGGGGCATCCTCCGGTATGCCCGGACTTTTTATTACTTCGTCCGCGTTCAAGATCAGTTCTTCCGTATGGCCGCCGTCCTCCCACGCAATCCCGTAACGGTCCAACATATCCACGTAATGAGGCTTGATTCTCCCCGCGTCGGAGACGAACACGTCGAAGCCTTTCTTCTGAGCCAGCACCGCAGCACCCACGCCGCTTTCGCCGGCTCCCAATATTACCATTCTTTTCCTCATAAACTTCTTCCTTATCTGATTTTTAACGTGATAATCGTCAAGGCCGCCAAGATTACCGTGATAATCCAAAAGCGAACCGTGACTTTCGACTCCAGCCAACAGCCCTTGGGCCAGTCGAACAAGACTCTCGCGTCGGCGGCCAGCTGTCCCGGACGGATGCGGAAGGCATCGTGAATCGGCGCACGCTTGAACACCCGCAACTTCAACCCCCGGCGGTTTCCCCATTTCGCGTAGTTCACTTGCAGGATTACGCTCAGGCTCTCCATCAGGAACACGAAGCACATCAAAGGGATGAGCAGTTCCTTGTGGATGATAATGGCCGTCACGGCGATGATGCCGCCGATGGACAAGCTGCCCGTGTCGCCCATGAATACCTGCGCCGGGTAGGCGTTGTACCACAGGAAGCCGACGAGCGCCCCGACGAAGGCGCAGATGAAGATGACCAGCTCCTCCGACCCCGGTATGTACATGATGTTCAGGTAGCCGGCCAAGGCGATGTGGCTGGAAACGTAAGCCAGCACGCCCAACGCCACGCCGATGATGGCCGAGTTGCCCGCCGCCATGCCGTCCATGCCGTCATTCAAGTTCGACCCGTTGGACACGGCCACGACGACCAGCGTAGTCATGACCACGAACAAGAACCACCCCGCCGCCGTCTTGTACTTCCCGCAAAAGCCCATAACCTCGGCGTAATCCAGATTGTTGTCCTTCACGAACGGTATCGTGGTGATAGTCGACTTCACTCTCTCGCTCTTGTACACGACGACCCCGGCATTGTCCAAACGCCGCGCCGACACGTTTTCCCGGATTACGGCATCAGGGCTGAGCCACAACGTCAGGCCGACAAAAAGCCCCAGCAGGGTCTGTCCGGCCAACTTGTAGACGGGGCGCAGGCCGTCCTTGCTGATTTTCATTTTGATGTAGTCGTCCGCAAAGCCCAGAACGCCCAACCACACGGTCGTAATCAGCATCAGAATCATATAGATGTTGCGCAAGCGTCCGAAGAGCAGGCAAGGCACGATGATGGACACGATGATGATGATGCCGCCCATCGTAGGCACGCCTTTCTTCTCCACGCCGTAAGGGTCTACGGAAACGTCGCGCTGCGCCTCGCTCATGTGATGGCGTTTCATCCATTTGATGAAGTGTTCCCCGAACCAGACGGAAACGACCAGCGAGAGAATCAGGGTCAGCAAGGCTCTGAAAGAGATGTATGTCCATATGTGCGAACCGGGGATTCCGTACTTCCCCAGGAACCTGAATAAATAGTACAACATGCACGCAACGGTTAAATGCCGAACACTTCCCTTATCACTTCATGGTCGTCGAAATGGTGCTTCACTCCCTTCACCTCCTGATAATCCTCGTGCCCTTTCCCGGCCACCAGCACCACGTCGCCGGGCCGCGCCGTCATGCAGGCCGTGCGGATGGCCTCCTTGCGGTCGGCGATGGAGATTACCTTGCGCATCTGCCCCTTGTCTAATCCGGCCAGCATGTCGTCGATGATTTCCTGCGGCTCCTCGAAGCGCGGGTTGTCACTGGTGATGATTACCCTGTCGCTGTTTTTCACCGCTTCCCTCGCCATTATCGGCCGCTTGCCCTTGTCGCGGTTGCCTCCGGCCCCGCAGACCGTGATGACTTCGCCGCGCCGTTTCAGTATCTCGTTCACCGTCGACAGCACGTTGGCCAGCGCGTCCGGCGTATGGGCGTAGTCGACGATGGCCGTCACTCCTTCCCTCGAGCGGATTGTCTCGAACCGCCCGTTCACCGGGCGCAATGTGCTGAGGACTACCAATACGTCTTCCGGCTCGCGCCCCATGCTGACGGCGGCGGCGTACACGGCCAGCAGGTTGGACACGTTGAAGCGGCCGATGAAGGGAACGCTCACCTCTTTCCCGTCGATGTCTATGCACATTCCTTCAAACGACTCTTCCAACACTTTCGCCTTGAAGTCGGCGGCCGCGTGCAAGGAATAAGTCTTCACGGCGGCTTTCGTGTTCTGCACCATGACCATCCCGTTGCGGTCGTCGGCGTTCGTCACGGCAAAAGCCCCCTTGGGCAAGCCGTCGAAGAAGGCTTTCTTCGCGTCGCGGTAGTTCCCGAATGTCTTATGGTAGTCCAAGTGGTCGCGCGTGAGGTTCGTGAAAATGCCTCCCGCGAACTTCAAGCCGGCGATGCGGTGCTGGACTACGGCATGCGAACTGACTTCCATGAAAGCGTACTCGCACCCTTCGTCCGCCATGCGTCCCAGCAGACGGTTCAGCGTGACCGGGTCGGGAGTGGTGTGCTCCGTGGGGACGGCCTCGCCGTCGACGTAATCGCAGACCGTGGAACAAAGCCCGCACTTGTAACCGAACGCCCGATACATATTATATAATAAGGTGGCAATCGTGGTCTTCCCGTTCGTGCCGGTCACGCCGACAAGCCGCAGCTTGGAAGTCGGGTCTCCGTAAAATGTCGTGGCCAGCCGCCCCACCGCGCTTTCCGAGTCCTTCACTTGCACGTAAGTCACTCCCTCGGCTTGCGCTTCAGGCCAGACCTCGCACGCCACGGCCACGGCTCCCTTCTCCACAGCCTTGCCGATGTAAGCGTGGCCGTCGGCTTGCGTCCCCTTGACGGCGACAAACAAATCGCCCGGCCGCACAAGCCGGGAATCCATGTTGATTCCCGTAACGTCCCGCGCGGTGTCGCCCGCAATCCGCAGGACACCTACGCTTTTCAGCAAAACGCCCAACTCCATCATCAAGTCTCCCTCTCTTACCTTTTTAATTTAATCTGTATGGTTTGCCCTTTCTTGTATTTGACGTGCGGCGGGACGCTCTGCGAAACCACGTGTCCCACGCCTTCTATTCTCACTGCCAATCCCCGGCTCTCCAGCGCGTACACGGCATCTTTTGCCCCCATGCCCCTCACGTCAGGCACGATTTCCATCGGCGTGTTGTCGCGGCGCAGGGTCACGACGTTCCCGCCGT
>CAYXQT010000007.1:0-30717 GCA_964466445.1 uncultured Paraprevotella sp.
GGCGGCTTTTCGACCTTTACGACCTCACGGACGAAGAGCGCGAAGCTGTCGGACACATTGAGATTAAGTGAGGTCGTACCTCATACGCCTCTCTTATCGGGGCTTGCTGTTAATCAACTTATTTGATTTTCGATATATTTAATCATTTCATCATTTAACTCATATAGCACATATATGTCTTCCTTTGACTTTATATCGATGTGCTTAGTGTTGCGCGGAATAGGCAACTTCTCAAAGAATTGTTTCTTATACCTGTAACCAGCTTCGCCCAGTCCACCACCTGCATAGAAACTTTTGAATAAAAACGCAACGACGCTTGAATTGAACATAGTAATAAGATACTCTAAATTCTCGCCTGTTAAGATGAAAGTAGTCGCCTCGGGATAAAATTGGCCAATATTGTCCAAATAGAACTGAGGCTCTCTTACAATCTCGGAGTACATTATCTTCGGCTTACAAAAATCGTCCACATAAGCGCAGTTGCGGAGGTTGTAGGGCGTGTCTCCTTGGTCGGCGCGGTTCTTGATTTTGTCCCAGTATCGGTCAAGATGCCGCTTCACGGCGGGATAGTCCTCTATCTTTATGCGCGGCTTAACGCCCTTGATGCCATTATGAGCATTGATTAGCCACAGCCCCGCCCAGTCGTAGCCGTAGCGTTTGATGTCCCTTCCCCTCAAAATAGGCCGTATAAGTTCATCCGTTCTTGCGCGTTCGGCTTCGTCCGTACAGTCCGCAAGGATTTCATCCCGTTTTTCCGAGTTTATGATGAACGCCTCGTTACATCCGGTGAGGATACCGCGATAGATGTTGATGTCCCATTCTTTAAGTGGCGTACCCACTGCCTCTATCTTGCGTTTTATGCTCTGTTCTATCTCGGAGAGGACAATCCACGGGTCCGCGCCCGCGAACGGGCATACGGAATGGCGCTGCCGCACGAAAACGCTCAAATTCCTAACGCCGTCTTTGTCCTGCCTGTTAGTGACGGCGCAGATGGTGTGCCCTTCGTTTGCGGCTTTGGAGAAGAGCAGGATGTTGGTATCGACCGTCGCGCTCTCGAAAATCTTCACTCCTGCAAAGTCTACGAGCAACAGCGGGTTCGTGTTGCGGGCGAGGAAGCCGCGCGTGTTCTCCCCGTACCCGGCACGCATCCACTTGTTGGAAGTGATGTAGCAGAGGTGGCCGTTGCGCTTCAAGAGCTGATAGCCGCGCTCGAAGAAGAGGCAATAGATGTCGCCGGTGCGGGCGAACGTCTTGTAGCCGCAGTCTTGGTACAGCCGGGCCAGCTGTCCGCCGTTGTTCTGGAGCTGGATGTACGGCGGGTTGCCGATGACGATGTCGAAGCCGTCCGTCATGTCGAACATCCATCCAGGGTCGAAGAAAGGGGACACGGCGTTCTGGTCGTAGGGATTCCATTCGGCCAGCTGTTTGGCGTCTTCCGGGGCGAAGTCGTTGTCCTCCGCAAGCAGGCGGGCAAGTTTCCCGCGCAACTCGCGGTCTTTGTCCCGCAGACGTCTCTTCGCGGACGCGGACTTCGCGAAGAAATGCTCGTGGCGGACTTGCGTCAAGGCTTTCTTTGTCGGCTCTATCTCCGGATTCTCGAAAAGGTTGTGGCTTTCTATCCTTTTCTTCGCGACAAGCGAGTTCGCGACGACGAACTTCGTTTCGAGGTTGGGCAACGTGGGCATGCCGAAGTTCGGCTTCGACGCGTCCTTCTCGCAGTCGCAGATGAGGGAGATGAAGAAGCGCAGCTTCGTAATCTGGGCGGCGATGCCCTGAATGTCGCTTCCATACAGGCAGTTCTCGATTACGGCGAGTTTGAGGTCGTAGATGCTCTCGCCGGGTTCCAGCTTGTGAAGGAGGTCAACCAGCCGGTTGAGCAGGCCCATGGGGAACGCGCCGGAGCCGCAGGCGGGGTCAAGCACCTTGATGTCCCTCAGCTTGCCGGCGATTGCCGCGTATTCCTCCTGCCTGTCCTCGTCACGGACAAAGTCGTCAAGGAACAGTGAATCCACCAAGTCGCTTTCACCGAGGTAGGACTTGACGCTTTCGTCGACCATGTAGTTGACTATCTCCCGGGGAGTATAGAACGAGCCGCTCTGGTTGCGGGCGGTTTCCTTGGTCTCGGGGTTATAAGCACCGAGCAAGTTCTCGAACACCTTGCCGAGGAGTTCCGGGTCGAGGGCTATCTGCTGCTCGTTCGGGGTGTTCTCCTCGACAGTGAAGTTGTAGCGGCCAAAGATGGAGAACAGTCCCGCTTCCGGGCGGAAGAACAAGGCATTGGGGACAAAGGCGCGATTCCTGTAACGGCCGTCGGGGAACCTGGCGTCATTACGGCTGAAGCCGTCATGACAGAAAGCCTTCTCCACCCCGTCGAGCGTGCGGGTCTTGTCAAGGCACTCGAACAGGCCGCCGTTAAGGAACGGTATCTCGGAGAAAAGGTTGACGGCTTCGTCTTCCGGGACGGAGAACATCTCCGCATAGCGGTACAGGGTCTTCAGGTCTTTGGTGTCCTTAAGCCTGGCGAAGCCCCGTTTGCGGCCGTCCTCGTCGACGACGGCCCTGTTCAGCGTCGCGAAGAACAAGTTCTGAAGAATGGCGTTGTAATATGTACCCTCGGTTTCGGACTGCGCATGGAAATCCCTCAACACCGTGGCAAGGAAGCCCGGGTCGAACAGGCGGGCGGGCACGAGTTGCTTCTGCCTGATGAACCATACGAACATCAGGCGGGTAATCATGCGGATTATCTTGACATCGATGCCCTCCCTGTCGTCGTCCCCGGTGCAGGTGTCGTTCGGGAAAGTGACACCCGTCCCCTCGTCGACCGCCCACTGGTACCACTCGAACAGGTCTTTGTAGAACTGCTTGGTGAGAGCCTCCACGGAGAAGGCTTCCATGACATTGGCAAACGATATGCCCCTGCCCTGCAACTCGGCGAAGCGGCTCACGGGCGTGTTGTAGTAACTGTCGGGATTGCCGAACACGTAAGTGTAGCGCTTGGCGGCCGTCGCCTCTCCCCTGATGTCGCAGATGAACGAGAGCCGCCAGTGGCTCCCGTCGTCGAACGACGCGAGGGCGGCATCCACGTCCGTGCGCAAGTAAGGCCCCAGCAGGCGGCGGAGGCCGACGCGGCGGTTGTCCACGGGCGGGCGCACCTTGTAGTGGAAGAAACCAATCCGGTAACGGTCGGGGGTGTCCATCGAGCCGAGGAAATAGCCGTCGTGGCCGTCGTGTCTGCCGTCGCCGTCCTCCAAGCGTTGGGGCTCGCGGAAGAGCCGCGGACAGCCGAAGAAGTCCAGCAGCATGTCTTGCCACGAAGCAAGGTCGAACGGGGACTGGAACAGCTTGCGGAGCCTGTCGTTCGTGTAGGTCATGATGGTGTGTGTTTTTTGTCAGATGAACGATTCGGATACTATTATTTGCGGGACATAACCGGCATCCTCTCCCTCACGGGACTTGTCCAATGCCATATGATAACGCCCATATAGTTCGTCGACGAGCCTCACGGTCTGCCTGAGGGCTTCTTCCTCCCCGGACTTCCGCCTGTTCCGCCCGCGGGAGAAGGAGCGGATACGGGAGCGGAGTTGGTTGAACATCCCCAGTTCCACATACCCGGCAAGCTCGGCGGCCTTTGCCGCCGTCTGGCATTCGCCCGCCTTGGACAGCCCGCGTTCCATTTCGCGGAGGATTTTCAGCACTTCCGCGGTCGCGGTGTCGCGTCGGGCACCGTCGTTCATGCCGTCTTTGCCGAACTGTTGCCTTGCCTCGCTCATGTACGCCTTGACGGCCTCCCCGACCTGCACGAAGTGGCATTCCGCCGCCTCGCCCAAGCCTCTCGGCCGTTCGTCCCTGTCGGCCCGCATGATGTCCATGGCATCAAGGAACGGGATGGAGACGGGCGCCTTGCCTTCTTCCACCCGGATGTATTCCGTCTTGCGGGGCGATGACAGGAAGACGACGGTAGACCGGCGTCCCACGGGCTTCCCGCACATGTCCGCCGCCCGCACCGTGCGGCTCTTCACCGGCAGGCTCTTAATCCGGTCGTAGAGCTTGCGGTCTGTCCGGAACAGCTGCCGCACCTCTTCAAGCAGTTTGAGGTTCCTGTCTACGTCGTCGACGACATCGGGGTTGAAGAGCCTGAACTGCTTCACGATTTCCTCCTTGGAGTAAATCTGCGCGTCTTCGCCAAAGGCGGAGTGGAACCCCTGCAACTTGATGAGCGCGTTGCTGTAGAGGTGGATTTGGGTGTCGCCTTCCCGGGAAGGATAGAACATATAGTTGTGTATCTCGCCCGCCACGGAACCGACGCGGTTGACACGGCCTATGCGTTGCATGAGGCGCGCGGCGTTCCACGGAGAATCGTAGTTGATGACGACGTTGGCGCGGTGCAGGTTGACACCTTCCGCCATCACGTCGGACGTGATGATGATGTTGTATTCGTCGCTGTGCTCCGCGCTGTTGGCATCGAAACAGAGCCGGACGATGTCTTGCTTGCCGGCGCGGTCGCCTGCCGACACCCTGAGGATGTCTTCGCGTCCCAGGCGTCTCCTCAGCTCCTCGTAAAGGTAGTCCACGGTATCCACGCTTTCGGAGAAGATGACGAGCTTGCCCGTCGGGTTGCGGCGCCTGTCGAACAGTTCCGTCCTCATCTTCTCCACGAAAAGTTCCAGCTTGGGGTCGGCGTCCACGGCATCCCATTGGTCGCACAGCTGCCTGAGACGCTCCGCGTCTTCACGGAGCATCCCGACGAAACGTCCGTCGAAGTCGTCCCTTCCGAACACTATGTCGTCCTTGCCGTACCCCTTCTGCGCCGCGTATTCTATGATTCTGTCTAACTCCCAGCCCTTCTGCTGCTTGTCCTTTACGTCGATTTCCGGGGCGATAATCACCTTGTCCTCCTCAAACATCCCTATCATGTTCTCGGTGATGCCCAGGAACGTGCGGAGCGACTTGCGGAACGCGCGGAAGCTGCTTTCCAGACGCTTGACCATGTGGACACGGTAGATGCCCGTCAGGGTGGACGCGATGTGCGCCGCGCGCGGGTATTTCTCCCTCGCCTCGCCGGTGAGGAACTCCACGGCACGGTAGCGGGCGTAATGCAACCCCTTGCCGCAGGGATTGGTTTCCGGGTCGGGCGTGTCCGTCAGTACCTGCATGGTATTGTAGAAAAGGATGTCAAGACCGTTCTCAAGTTTGTATGTCAGCTCGTTCGGAGCCAAGATGTCCGGGAACACGACACCCTGCCCGTCAAGGTCGCGCTTGTATGCGGGGACGTTCTTGATGTTGTTGCGGGTGCGGCGCACAGTGACCTTGTCTATCACTTTAAGGCGCATCTCCTCGTACAGCCTGTCCGTCTCCCTCGCGAACTTCTCGTTGTCGGGGTTCGTCCTGCGCTCGCGTATGAGCCCGTTGTAGGTGTCAATCCACGGGGCAAAGGCCGCCTGCAGGTTCCGGATGTTCTCGATGGTGCTCTGCCTCGCGTTCTGGAAGAGGAGGAGCAGGTTCAGGAGGTCGTTCGGGCGGTTGTTCAGAGGGGTGGCGGAAAGCAGCATCACTTTCTTGGCCCGCCCCTTGACCATTCCTTCGTTCGCCCGCGGTGTCTTGCAGATTACCTGCAGGTCGTCGTAACGGGCGGCGGAATCTCCCCGGAAGTTGTGGGCCTCGTCCACGATGACGAGGTCATACTCGCCTTTGTCGCGGTAGTTGTCTTCGCCGTCGATGACTTTGTTCAGGCTACCGTTGCTGACGAACTGCGCGTAGCGTTTGATTCCGAACAGCCTGAACGTCTCCTTCCAGTTCTCTTCCAGCGCGGGAGGGTGGATGACCAGGATGCTGGTGTAGCGGCCGTTGGCTTCCACGTACCGCTTGGCAATCATGGAGGCCACTATGGTCTTCCCAAGCCCGACGACGTCCGCGAGGAAAAAACCGTTGTGCCGCATAAGCATCTGATAGCCTTGTGTCACCGCGTCCCGCTGGTAACGGAGGTCGCGGATGCCTTCCGGCATCTCCATGGAGAAGTCGTCCTCCACCTGCGGTCCGAAAGTGTCGATTAGCACCTTCATGTATAGCTCGTAAGGCGTAGGCAGCTGGCCGAGATGCGTCCGGCCTTGCATGCGCCGCACGTCCTCCGCCCCCAACGGAACGGCGTCTTGCCACAGGCCGTCAAATTCCCTCTTGCAATAGGCGACATCGTCGTAGTCCTTCATCGCCACGTTAAGCTCGTAACGCCCCGCGCCCGAAGTCCCAAGCCCATAGTCCGAGATGTTCGAGGAACCCATGATGACCCAGCCGTCGGAATGCTCGTTGTGCTCCTCTGGCAACAGCAGGTAGAATTTCGCGTGCAGGTTCTTCGAACGGTGGATGCGTATCTCCAGCTTCCCGTCGCAGATGTCCCGGCAAAACTGCAGGATTCCCCTTTCGGTCAGTTCGTCGTACCCGGCATTCTCCACCTCCTCGACGAAATCCCCGGAATACGCCTTGCGGACGGAATCCTCGTCAATCCTGCCGAAGAAGAAATCCGACTGCTTGCGGAAGAGGTTGTCGACGTTGATGCCGACCAATATCTGTATCTTCTTGGCGTTGGACAGTTCTTCACGCAACTTGAAGTAGCCCGAAGAACGGAAATATCCCACGACGGCCTGAAACGTGTGGAATCCGGCCATTCCCCGCGCAATCCCCCTGAACTTGTCGAAGAGAGAATGCTCCGGCGTGTTGTTGAAGAACTTGGCACTCATTGTGTCCGTCATTACGAAATCCACGGAACGGAGACGCGGGACCCGCAAGTCGCCTTACATCCCGCGGTCACCCCGCGGAATCCGGATCCGCCCGTCCCGGCGTCCCGCCCGGCAGGATTCGGGCTCGCCCCTTGTGCCCGACCGTCCGCCTCGCTACTGCAATATTATATTTTTTCAGGCAAAAAACCGCATGTCCGGGCGGAAAAACTGCTCTCCGCATGGTGTTTTTTCCGACTTCTTGACAAACCGTCCGGCATCCCCGTCCATTCCGTGGACCCGACGCACGCACGAAGGGGAAGTCCGCGGCGGTGCCGGAACCCGGATGCCGCCTCTGCCTCATCATTTCCCGCAAGCGGATGCGTGTCCGATGCGGTGGGCGGAACGCGGAGTCTGAAAAGGGCATCAAGAGAATGGGCGGGCTGCTATCCGGCAAGCCGCGAAGAAGGGATAAACCGCAAGACGTTCGACCCTTACGGCTTGTCTCCGGAAGAACGGGAGCATGCAGAGGGGCGAACGGACGGAAAAATCGGCTTCCGCAGACCGTGCCCTAACGATCCGTCCGGATGCCTGTCGTCCGCAATCCGGAAGACGTGGTCATCCAGTTGTCATTTTGTCAAAACGTCAGTTGAGACCTCGCGAGAATCGCGTATTCGCACGTCTTTCGGCGCGGCATGGGAAACACACGATTCTCACGCCGTTTGCGGAAGGCGGAATGTCAGCCAAAGAAGGAATCTCGCTTTCAAAAAGCACGGCGGAAGGCGATTTCCCGCGCTTGCGGACGGGAGACGCGCAAGCGCGACAGGCGTTCTCTCTTGCAAAACGACACTTCGACCCGATGCCCGTTTTCCCTCCAAATAGAGAAAAAGAGAGTTTCTCCGCAGTCCGTTCCGCCGTTTTCGGGAGGAAAATCCGCCGAAAACCGTACTTTTCCAGATTTTCCTGCGGACGAAAAAAGTGTTTTCTCCGCAGGAACGAAAATTTTTCTCGGCACGAAAACGGGTGGTCTTGCTTAATGAACGTGAAAAACCTGCCCGAATCCTTAAAAGATGTATCCGAAAACGCCTTCTTTCGCTCATGGTTCGCGTCTTTCGACGGCAGTCCGCAATGCTTGAAATTGCCTTTTCCCTTTCATTTTGCTTGTGGAAAGGAGAAAACGGGTGACATATTGTCAAAAGGGGACGTAACCGGCCGGAACGAGCCGACTTCCACAGGAAATGACGGGAAAACGCCCGACGGGGCGGCTTGTTCCGGACGGCCGCTTGCTTCGGACGGTTACGGAATAACCCCTGCCTCACCAGAAACAGGAACCGCCAATCCCACCGCCCATAGAAGACGCAACCACCCGAAACTATAAAAACGCCCTTGCTTCCCCTAAGAACGAGCCAATGCACGCAAACACGGGCGGAAGGAAGAACAGGAACTCAATCGAATTGAACAACATGCCGGACTCTCCGCTTACATTATCCTACCCTATTAATCCTCATTCCAGCACCACGCGCTCGGCTTCCACATGCTGGCGGAGGAAAACGGAAGCCGATTCCATGAACTTGTCGGGGCTTTCCGTGGTCAGGAAGCGGCACGTGCCGCCTCGCGTGCACAAGGTCTCCATTTCCGCATGGCGGCGCAGGTAATCTTCCAGGCTGGAAGCCACGTACTCTCCCTGCGGGATGACGCGCACGTCCCGCGGAGTGTACTTCAGAATCTTGTCCAGCAACAGGGGATAATGCGTGCAACCCAAGATAACGGTGTCTATGGCGGGGTCTTTCCGGAGCAGGTTGCCGATGCGCTTTTCCACGAAATAATCGGCACCGGGCGAATCGTACTCGTGATTCTCCACCAACGGCACCCACATGGGGCAAGCCTCCCCGCTGACGACGATGTCGGGATAAAGTTTCCGGATCTCCAGCGGATAGGAGCCGGAACTGATAGTGCCCGACGTGGCCAAAACCCCTACGTGGCGGCTATGCGTCATCCGCCCCACGCACTCCGCAGTAGGGCGGATGACGCCCAGCACGCGGCGCATCCCCTCCCCCATTCGCGGCAGGTCTTTCTGCCATGCACAGCCCGGCTTACATCCCCATGTCTTCCCGGAGGATTCTGGAGAACTTCAAGCCCCCGACTTCCGCACTCAGGTGGCTTCCGTCATAAAAGTCCTCATCCGTGAAACGAGGGTCGGTCAGATAATCCAAGTACCGCACATTGCCGCAACCGGAAGCCAGGCCGGACAAAGTCGCGCGCAATTTCGACAAATGGCGCGCGTCCAGCCCTTGCCTGTAGATTTCATGCACCGGAAGCACCACAATCCACAACGTTGCGCCCTGCTCGCCACACAACCTTGCCAAGTCGCGGAGGCGGGCCACATTCTTCCTGTACAGCACCCCGCCGGTGTCGGAACTTATCCACCCGTTATGTTCCGCCACGCGGGCAGGGGCTTTCTCCTTGAGGTCCGGCGACCGGGAGCCGTGGTCCACGCCCAGTGAATCGCATGTCATGGTCTTGCCGTGCAGGATGTAATATTTTGACCACTTCCGCAACGCGTAAGCGCGCAACGAGAACAATTCGCTGCGCGGGATGAGATGCGGGCTCACCGTCACGTCCATGTAGATGTCATGCTCCACTTCGCTCCATACATCGTCTTCTTTCCACAATTCGGGATAAGTGGCTCCCAACACCACGTCGCGGACGTTCGGCATGTATGCCCGGTAATGCCTGAACATCTCCAAGGTACAGGGCAACCACTGGCCGGATATGGCCAGATTGTAAGTGCTGTCCGGGAACACGGAGGGGGTTATCCCATTGGCGGCTACGGAGCTTCCCAGGATTAAGGTACGTATGCCGTCCCCGTGCCTTTCAATCATGCCCCTTTTGAAAGCGTACACGTTCGGCACGCGGCGCAGCATGCACTCCATGCCCACGCCCAAAGCCAACAAGAAAGAAGAAAAGGCCAATACATTCACAATGAACCGTCTCATGACTTATCATTCAAAACTGGAAATAAATGAACTCTTCCTGCCGGCCGGCCAACAGGAAAGTCGTGATGAAAACCACGTAATAAAGCAACCAGCGCACGGCCCTGTGCTTGAACCAGCCGCCAGTGCCAATCTGAAGCCCGTGCCGCCTGCCCCTCTGCAACCACTCGACGCACAGCAGGACACCTATGTAAATCAACGGTTCGTTCCCGTGTGGCGGAAGCCTGAACGTGAAACACGTGAACATGCGGACGATGTACTCCCACGCCTCCCCGACCGTCCCGGCTCTGAATATCACCCAGCCGAGGACCACAAGCAAGAATGTCGCCAGCATCTGCAGGGCCTCCTTCGCCGTGGGCAACACGCGCCCCTCGGCCACGCCGTCCACATGCTTGCGGTTCTTCCTGAAACAAAGCAAGGGGAAGAACAGCAGGGCATGGTACGCTCCCCAGCACACGTATGTCCAGTCCGCCCCGTGCCACAGTCCGCTGACCAGAAAGACCACCGCCGTATTGCGCATGACCTTCCACCTCGCGCAACGGCTTCCGCCCAAAGGGATATAGAGGTAGTCGCGGAACCACGTGGTCAGAGAGATGTGCCAGCGCCTCCAGAACTCGGCGATGTCGCGCGAGAAATAAGGATAGCTGAAATTACGCATCAAGTCGACCCCGAAAAGGCGCGCCGTGCCGATGGCTATGTCGGAATAGCCCGAGAAGTCGCCGTAAATCTGGAACGTGAAGAACAACGCGCCCAAAAAGAGCCGCATGCCGTCGGCGGTCTGGTAATCGGCGAAAATCCCGTTCACGGCATCCGCACAATTGTCGGCCACGACCATCTTCTTGAACAGCCCCCAAAGTATCTGCCGCATCCCGTCAGCCGCCGCCGCGTAAGAGAACGCCGCGGGCTTGAGGAACTGCGGGAGGAGACGGGTGCCCCTTTCTATCGGGCCGGCCACCAGCTGCGGGAAAAAGCTGATGAACGCGAAAAAGGCCGCCACATCGTGGGTGGGGCACATCTCGCGGCGATACACGTCAATCGTGTAACTCAAGGCCTGAAACGTGTAGAAGCTGATGCCCACCGGCAAAAGGATGTCCCGGGTCACCCAGTCTACTTCCCAGCCCAGCATGCGGAAAAAGGCCGCGAAATTCTCTCCGAAGAAGTCATAATATTTGAAATACCCCAGGACAAGAAGGTTCAACAGGATGTTTCCCCCGCATATCCATTTCCTCCTCAACGGATGCGCGTCATGCCTTTCCAGTAAGATGCCGCTGGAATAACTGCAGAACGTGGTCAACGCCATCAAGGGCAGGAACCGCCAGTCCCACCACCCGTAGAACACGTAACTGGCTATGATTATAAAAACATTCTTGCATTTCCCCCCCCCTCAAAACGAGCCAGTACACCGTGAACACAAGAGGAAGGAAGAACAGGAACTCAATCGAATTGAACAACATGCCGGACTCTCCGCTTACATTATCCTACCCTATTAATCCTCATTCCAGCACCACGCGCTCGGCTTCCACATGCTGGCGGAGGAAAACGGAAGCCGATTCCATGAACTTGTCGGGGCTTTCCGTGGTCAGGAAGCGGCACGTGCCGCCTCGCGTGCACAAGGTCTCCATTTCCGCATGGCGGCGCAGGTAATCTTCCAGGCTGGAAGCCACGTACTCTCCCTGCGGGATGACGCGCACGTCCCGCGGAGTGTACTTCAGAATCTTGTCCAGCAACAGGGGATAATGCGTGCAACCCAAGATAACGGTGTCTATGGCGGGGTCTTTCCGGAGCAGGTTGCCGATGCGCTTTTCCACGAAATAATCGGCACCGGGCGAATCGTACTCGTGATTCTCCACCAACGGCACCCACATGGGGCAAGCCTCCCCGCTGACGACGATGTCGGGATAAAGTTTCCGGATCTCCAGCGGATAGGAGCCGGAACTGATAGTGCCCGACGTGGCCAAAACCCCTACGTGGCGGCTATGCGTCATCCGCCCCACGCACTCCGCAGTAGGGCGGATGACGCCCAGCACGCGGCGCATCCCCTCCCCCATTCGCGGCAGGTCTTTCTGCTGGATGGTTTTCAGTGCCTTGGCCGATGCCGTATTGCAGGCCAGTATCACCAGACGGCATCCCAGTTCAAAGAGTTTCCGGACGGCCTCACGCGTGAACTCGTACACGACCTCGAAAGAACGTGTCCCGTATGGCGTGCGGGCATTGTCCCCCAAATAAAGGTAATCGTACTGCGGCATCAGTTGGCGGATTTCACGCAAGATGGTCACTCCGCCGTAACCGGAGTCGAACACCCCGACAGGCCCGGGCTTTTCGGTCAAAGGGACTTTCATGGTTCGACGCTAACAAGCGACAGCTTTTCCTTCACATAGTCCGTCACGTCGTCGCCCGCCGCCGGATTGATAAAGGGACAGGCGTTGCCGTCCGTATTGATAATGTAGGCGTACCCCCTTTCCACGCCCACGGCACGTATGGCTTCGTTCAGCAAGTAAAGCATGTCGGCCTGCAAGTCCTTTTCCGCCTGTGCGAGCAACTTCTGTGACTCCTCCTTGAAACGGATGCTCTTGTCCAGCAAGTCCTGCAGCTCATGCTGTCGTTTCAGCATGATATTCTCCGGGAATTCCTTCTGTCCTTGCAGGAACTCCGCGAACTTGCGGCGGAACTCGTCCTCGTTCCGCCGGGCTTCCTTGTCGTATTTGGACTTCAGGTCCGCCAGCTTCTGCCGTGAGACCTCGTATTCGGGCATGGCCTGGAATATGTCGTTGTAACTCAGATAACCGAACCTGCCCTGCACGTCCTGCGCCCCGGCTACGAAAGGAAACAACAGGAGAGGCAAACACAAGAATAACCTGTTTCGTATCATGGGACTGTATTTGATAACAGAGACAAAGTTATTCATTTTTTCATGTCCGCACCGATAAAAGGCATCCTTTTTTCGTCCGGAAGCGGAAAAACATAACAAGAAAAAGGCTTCTCCGGCGGCGTTTCGCGCCGCCGGAGAAGCCGATGCACGGGGAGAATACGGGAATATCCCCCGTTGTTCAGTTCAGTCCCAGCTTTTGCTTGATGTCCGCCGTCACGTCCGTGCTCAGCGTCGTGCTGATGTATGGGATGCCCGCGGAAACGTCCATGATGTAGACGTAACCGCCCTCGGTGCCTATCTGCTTGATGACTCCGAGCATCTTCTCGGAGATGGCCTGCATCTTCTGCTGCGACGTCTCCTGCAAGGACTTCTGGTTGTCCTGATAACTCTGCTGGATGCGGTTGTACAAGTCCTGAAGTTCCGTCTCGCGGCGTTGCCGCACGTTGTCCAGGAGATTCGCTTTCTCAGCGTCGTATTCCTCCGACTTCTTCTTCAGCTCGTCCTGCATGCGTTTCAGGTCGTTCTCATACTGGGTCTGAAGCTGCTGGATTTCGCTCTGGGCCGTGGTGTATTCCGGCATGAGCTGGATAATGGCGCTTGAATCGAAATGGCCGAACTTCTGTGCAAAGACGCTCACGGGGGCAAGCAACAGTGCCGTTAAAATCACTTTTTTCATTTTGTTATATCTCTGTTTTATATTATTGTCTTCCTTGTCGGTTGCAAATGTACGAATGTTAGTTGGAATATCCTAATTTCGTCAGCACTTCGTTGCTTATGTCTATCTTCGGGGAAGCGAAAATGATGCCCGCGTCCGACGCACGGTCCAGGATCAGGGAGTAGCCCTTGCTGTCGGAGATGTCTTTCACGGCGTTGTATATCTCGTCCTGGATGGGCGCCATCAGGCTCTCGCGCTTCTTGAACAGCTCGCCTTCGGGCCCGAAATACTTCTTCTTCAACTCGGCGGCCTCTTTCTCCTTCGCCACTATCTCCTCTTCCTTCTTGGTCTTCTGCTCCGCGCTGAGGAAGACGGCCTCGCTCTGGTAGTTCTTGTACATCGTCTGCGCCTCCTCGGTCAGCGCGTCCACCTCGGCCTGCCACTTCTTGGAGACCTGGTTCAGCTGCTCGCCGGCGCGCTCGTATGCCGGGATGTTCTTCAATACATACTCCATGTCGACCAGCGCGAACTTCTGCGCCATTGACTGTGCGCCCGCCGCCACGAGCAAACACAATGAAATGAATAACTTTTTCATCTTTCTCCTGTTTTTTTAAGTTAGAACTCTTGTCCCAAAATGAAATGGAACTGGCTTCCGCCATATTGCTTGGAGCCGAACACGTCGTCGAAGCCGTATGCCCAGTCGATGCCCAGCAGTCCCACCATCGGCAGGAAGATGCGCACGCCCACTCCGGCGGAACGCTTCATGTCGAACGGGTTGAAGTCCTTCACGGCAGACCATGCGTTTCCGCCCTCGACGAACGACAGCGCGTAGATGTTCGTGGAGCCCTGCAGCATGAGCGGGTAGCGCAGTTCCAGCGTGTAGCGGTCGTAGGCGTAACCGGTGTATCCGTTGGGAGTCAAAGCCCCGTTGTCGTAACCGCGCAAGCCGATGGTCTCGGTGGCGTAAGTCGTGCTGTAGCCGGACATCCCGTCACCCCCGACATAGAAGGTCTCGAAAGGCGACTTCTTGTACCTGTTGTAGGCGCCCAGGAGTCCGAACTCCACGCGGGTCATCAGCACCGGGCACTTCACCACGCTGCTCAGCGCCGTGTAGGTGCGGAGCTTGAACTTCCACTTGTGGTACTCAATCCATTTGTACTTCTCCTGCATCTCGCGCTGGTAGCTTGCGCTCTGGTAGTTGTTCGCCAAGTTCTTGTAATCCTTGTTGTCGAACAAGGAATACGGAGGGGTCAGCCCCACGGACAGCACGAACTCCGAGCCGTGGCGCGGATAAATAGGGTTGTCCGTCGAATTGCGGGACAGCGTCAGGTTCAGCGCGATGTTGTTGCAGGACCCGTTCGAGATGAGGAAATAATTCCAGTCTTTCAGGATATAACGCTGGTAAGACAGGCCTGCCGACAGCTGGAAGTAGTCGTCCGGCCAGCGCAGACGCTTGCCCCATCCCAAAGACACGCCGAACAGTTTCACGTAAGAATCCGGGTCGAGGAAGTTCTCGTAGTAGTTCCCGCCGCTCGTCCCATATCCGTAGAGGTAGTTGTAGTAACTGTTGTAGTAAGAGGAATTGTAATAGTTGTCGCTCACGTCCGTCTGCTTGGAGAAGAACGCCGAGAACGAGAGCGCGTTGGGACGCTTGCCCCCGAACCACGGGTTGACATAGTCGACACTGTACGACTGATAGTACTGTCCGTTCGTCTGTCCGCTGATACTGAACGTCTCCCCGTTTCCCTGCGGCAGGATGGCCCGGCGAAAGCCGCCTTTCCTGAACAAGTTGGCCATGCAGAAGTTCGAGAACTTAAAGCCGATTTTCCCGATTACGCCCGTCTGCCCGTAGCCCAACGAGAACTCTACCTGGTCGTCCGACTTCGACTCCAATCCCCAATTGATGTCCACCGTGCCGTCCGACTGCGAGGGGACGACTTTCGGGTCGATTTTTTCCGGGTCGAAATGCCCCATGGAGGCGATTTCACGATAGGAACGCTCCAGTGCCTCCTTGCTGAACAGGTCGCCGGGCTTGGTGCGCAGTTCCCGGCGGACTACGTTCTCGTACACGCGGTCGTTGCCGCTGACGGTGATGTGGCGTATCGTCGCCTGGGGCCCTTCCGAGATGCGGAGTTCCAGGTCGACGGAGTCGCCGTCGATGTTCACCTCCACCGGGTCCAGCCGGTAGAACACGTACCCGTTGTTATAGTAAAGGTTGCCCACGGCGTCCTCGTCGGTCATCGTGCGCTTTTCCAGTTTCGTCTGGTTGTACACGTCGCCTTTCTTCATGCGGAGCAGGTTGTCCAGCACCGTCGTGGAATAGATTGTGTTGCCGACCCATTCGATGTTGCGGAGATAATACTTCTGGCCTTCTTCCACTTTCACGTACACGTCCACCGTCTTCTCATCATGCGGCGTCACGCTGTCTTCGAGAATCACGGCATCGCGGTAGCCCAGCTCGTTATACTTCTTGATGAGGTTTTCCTTGTCCTCCTTGTACTTCGTCTCGATAAACTTCTTCGTGCGGAACCAGCTGCCCGGGCGGCCCTTTTCGTTGGTCTTCTTGAAGACGCCCGGGACGAACATCCTTCCTTTTATCTTCTTCGTGCTCAGGGCGTGGTTGCCCTCGATTGTGATGGAATGGATTTTCACCTTTGTCTTCTTGTCGATGCGGATGTCCACGATGGTCTTGTCGGGCGCGGTCACGTCGTCCCTCTGCAAGATTTCGATTTCGGCATTCTTGTACCCCTTTTCGTCGAAATACTTCTTGATTAGGAACTTCGCGCGGTCTATCATGTTCGGGGTCAGCTGGTTGTCTTTCAGCAAGCCGATGCGGCTCTCCAAGTCTTCGCGCTCTCCCTTTTTCACGCCGCTGTAATTGATTTGCGACACCCGCGGACGCTGTGTCAGCTTGATGCGGAGGAAAACCTTGTCGCCCACCACGCTGTCCGCCTCTATCGAGACGTTCGAGAACAAGCCGTTGCGCCAGAAGCGTTTGACGGCGTCGGTTATTTCCTCTCCGGGGATGTCCACTCTCTGACCGACCGTGAGCCCGGACAACCCGATGAGCATGTAATCTTCATAGTTCTTCGCCCCCTCCACGGAAATTCCCCCTATGGTGTAGGAACGGGGGACGCGGGAATATTCCACGGTCGGCTTTGCCTGTTTCCCCTCCGTTTGCGCCCGCGCGGACGGGAAGCCCGTACTCCATATTAATAATAATGCAAGGCAGATGCCCTTCGCTGCTTTCATACTTCGGTGTCGCTTATTTTATAGCCACTTGTTCACTGGTCTTGCCGAAACGGCGTTCCCGCGACTGGTACTCCGCAATGGCCTTTCGGAACTCGTTCCCGTCGAAATCCGGCCAATAGGTGTCGCAGAAATAAAACTCCGTATAGGCGCATTGCCACAACAGGTAATTGCTGATGCGGCATTCGCCGCCCGTGCGGATCAGCAAGTCCGGATCCGGCATGAAACGGGTAACCAAATGGGCGGCCACGGTCTCTTCCGTAACCTGCGACGGCGACAAATCCCCCGTCTTCACCTTTTCCGCTATCTGCCGCATGGCCTGCACCAGCTCCCACCGCGAAGAATAACTCAACGCAATGACCATCGTCATCTTCTCGTTGCCGGCCGTATGCCGCATACATTCGTCCAACCGCGCCCGCACGGCTTCCGGGATGCGGGACATATCGCCAATCACGCGGAAACGGACGTTGTTTTTCATGAAGATTTCCTCTTCAAGATGGTCGAGAATCAATCCCATGAGCGCCGCTATCTCGGATACCGGACGATTCCAGTTTTCCGTGGAGAACGTGTATAAAGTCAAGTACTTGACACCTAATCTGACGGCTTCCTCCGTAACCTTTTTCACGGCTTCCACCCCCTTCCGGTGCCCCGCCGTGCGCGGCAGCCCCTTGGCTTTCGCCCAACGCCCGTTACCGTCCATGATGACAGCCACGTGACGGGGGACACGCGCAACGTCTGTTTCGTTGTTAAAAGACATATTTTATATTATTACAATTCATGCACTTCGGGAACAAATCGTAAGTGACCGACAGCATCGTGAACGAATAGCAGTCCTTGTTCTTGAAACCGCCGCCCTTCACGCCGTAAGGGTCTTGAAGTATCACCCCGTCCGTGCCGGACACGTCCAAGCGGTCTGTCGTCGTAAAACGTACGCTCCACTCGAACCCGATGTTCAACCGGGGCTTCACCTTGAACTTCACTCCCGCGCCCACCGGTATGTTGGCGCCCACGTCGGTCTGTACCGGCTTGGGAGCCAATGTCAGTCCGGCTCCGATTAACATGTAAGGAGTTATGCGGCTGTACCCCTCGTAGCCGCGCCCGATGCCGTAGCCCCAGAAGTTGAACTCGAACTGGACGCCGAAGTCGACCACCTTGCGCTTGAAATGCGCCGCACCGGGCTTCCCGCCCTCCGCGTCACCGCTTCCGGCATTCTCGGGGAAGAAGACTTTCCCCGTCTCTCCCGATATAAGGCCCAAAGCCAAATCTCCCTTTATCGCCATGCGAGGGTTGAAGATGTAACGCGCCACAACGCTTCCCATGGCGTTCAAATGAGCGAACGGCTTGCCGTTGGCATCGCCCAGATAGAAGCATCCGCCCGCGCCGCCGCCCAGTTCCATCCGGTATACTTCGTCCTGCGCCTTACCGTCCCAAGGGAAACCCAACCACAAGAAAAACAGCATTACCAGAACTTTCTTCATCCCTCTGCATAGTATATCCGCGCCTGCCCGTGAGTCAACGGCCCGCAAATCCCAATCGGTTCAACCGTCCGCGCCAGACCTCTCCGCCCGCGACAAGCCACACACGGTATCCGTCATCCACTGCCGCGGACAGCGGCACGTCTTTTCCTTCCAAGCCGTCGGGCAGGACATATACCCCGTCGGGCTTCCATGTCACGCCGTTGTCCCGGCTCACATACATGATGTCGAAAGCCTGACGGGGCGTTCCATCCAAAGATTCACCCCCAAAAGCCAGCAACACATCATCATAACGGATTAGATTCAGAAACCGCAGGCGGGGACAAACGTAACGGTTGTCGGGCGCGGCGTTGAAATAAGTCCAGACAGCCGTCTCCTGTCCTGCGGCCGGACTGTGGCTCCACACCATGGCCGCCTCGTCCGACGGGTAATCGTCCATGCCACGGTTCCCGATTAGCAGAATCCGGCTCACTCCGTTCTCCTGCGTGTAAGACGCGGCGGCGAAATCCCGGACGGGCAAGAAAGCCGGTGCCTCGTCCAAACTGTCTTCAAGCCATGACGAACCGTCGGCGGAACGCCAGATGCGCCCGTCCGAGAGCGCGTAAAGGAAGTTCCGGTCGGCGGACAGCAGACGACCGCGGTCTGCCGCGCAAGCGTTCCAAGCCAGTCCGTCTTCCGAACGCATCAACGTTCCGTCCGTCCCGCTCATATAGAGCGCGTCTTCGAACTCCGTCAAGGTGGTCACGTCGGCATCCGCGCATCCGGAGACAGGCCTCTCGACCCAGTCTTTCCCGTCCGGCAAGTCCGCCGTGTACACGCGCACGCCCCCGTTTCCCTTGCCGAACAGCCACACGCGCCCTTTCCACGCCATCGCCTTCACGGCTTCCGCGCCCGTCCACGGTGCCTGTTCCACCAATTTCTCCCAGGAAAACATTTCCCCGTCCTGCTGGTGCACGTTCACCTGCAAGGCATAATCCCGGCTTGCCGAATAGTCGGGCGAATATGTGCGGAAAATCAAAGGCGACGTGAAGTCAATCGAATCCGAAGTCGAAAAAGCCTTCCACGAACTTTCTTCATCGGACGCTTTCCTGTACACCACGATGCCGGGAGATACGACCACAGCCAATACCGCCCTCACGTCACTGTTCACGGGAAGAGAATCCTTGTTGGCTATCGTCCCGTCCAACTGGTTGATTGTCATGGGAAAGTAAGAGGCGTTGTAAGAAATGGTATAAGCGGTGTCCCGCCCTTCCGAGTTTACCGTATTAATCAGCCTTTTCACGTTCCCCAACGTAAAACTGCTGATATAACAGTCGTTGCCCAACACGACTTCGTTCTCCTCATTCTTGCACGAACATATCCATAACACCGAAAACACGCATAGAGACAAGGACAATATGGATTCTTTCATAAATCTGCTATATATAGGGTACAAAAGTACGCACATTTTTTACTTTTACGAAACATAGGGCGTTGAATTTATGCAAAATTTCGATAAATCGAAGTTTTTTATCGTTCATCCACACGATTATACGGCAGGGCGGTCTTGCGGCGAAAGTATCCGGACCAGCAAATGTCCCTCCGCCTCCGCAGTCCGCACCCGTCCGCGAGGCCATGACGGAGACGGAACGCCCTCTTTCAAAAGGACCGGAGACTGTTCCACCCTGATTTCATCCCACAGTCCGGCGGAGATGAAACTTTCCAGCAACCGCCGCCCCCCTTCCACCAAAAGGGACTGGACGGGCAAGCGGTACAAATCATCCAGGATTTGCGGCAAGACATCCCGGCTGAAATCCAAACGCACGCAAGCCACTCCCACGTGCTTTCCGTACGCGGGGAGAGTTGCCGGGACATCTATATACACACGGGTTTCCGCCCCGTCGTTGAAAAGCGTCAGGTGTTCCGGGAGGTCGCCCTTGCGGTCTGTCACCAAGCGCAAGGGGGATTCGCCCGGCCACATCCGCAAGTTCAGCGAGGGGTTGTCGGCCAAGGCCGTCTGCCGCCCGACCAAGACAGCCTGATGCCCCGCCCGGCAACGATGCGCCAGCATGCGCGTGTACGGCGTGGAGAACTGGTACGGCTTCTCCTTTTCATAGTCCGTGCGCGGAACGTCCATGAAGCCGTCCGCCGATTCGGCCCACTTCAACGTGATGTAAGGACGGCGACGCGTATGGAAAGTGATGAACCTGCGATTCAACGCCAGGCACTCGGCCTCCAGCACGCCGACCGTGACCCCGATGCCCGCATCCCGTAACTTACGTATGCCCCGGCCCGACACTTCGGCAAACGGATCCGTACACCCGACCACGACGCGGGAAAAGCCCGTCTCCACAATCAAGTCGGCACAAGGAGGCGTCTTCCCGTAATGCGAACAGGGTTCCAGACTTACGTACATCGTGCCGCCTTTCAACCGTCCGGAATCACCTACGGAGCGAATCGCGTTCACTTCCGCGTGCGGCCCGCCGCAACGCACGTGGTATCCCTCGCCGATAATCTCGCCGTCACGCACGATGACGGCTCCCACCATGGGGTTCGGCGGCACGCCATAAAACCCGTTGCGTGCCAACTGTAAGCAACGGGACATGTATTTTTCGTCTGTCGTCATAAACCAATCCGATAAAAAATGCCTATTTTTGTCCGGCAAACCCGTCACCGGAATGAACGCTTCTTTCAAATACGTTTCCGACCGCCTCTCCGCGTCCTACCCCGCAGGAGAGGCCCGCGCCATAGCCCGCCTTGTTTTGGAGACTCGTTTCGGCCTCACGCAAGTCGATGTCTGCATGGGACGGGACCGGACTTTCTCTTTGGAAGAACGGCAAGACCTTGAAAATATTGTAAATCGCTTGTCGCAAAAAGAACCCGTGCAATATGTCCTGGGACAGGCGGACTTCTGCGGACGCACTTTCTCCGTAGCCCCGGACGTCCTCGTGCCGCGTCCGGAGACGGAAGAGCTGACGGAGTGGATTGTGCGGGACGAGAAGGAGACGGAAGTTCCGGCATCCCGCATCATAGACATCGGGACGGGCAGCGGTTGCATAGCCGTCACGCTGGCCAAAGAACTGCCGCGGGCGCGGGTGTCCGCCGTCGACATCAGCCCGCAAGCCCTTGCCGTCGCCCGGAAGAACGCGGAGCGGCTGGGGGCGGCAGTGGCTTTCCGTATCCGGGACATACTGACCTTCTCCGGGGAAAGCCGGAAATGCCGACTTTGGGACATCATCGTCAGCAACCCCCCTTACGTCTGCGAGCATGAGCGAAAGGACATGGGGGAGGAGGTATTGCGCTACGAACCCTCGCAAGCGCTCTTTGTCCCGGACAGCGACCCGCTGATTTTCTACCGGGCGATAGGGGAATATGCCGTGAAGACCTTGAAAGAGGACGGGCGGCTTTACGTGGAAATCAACAGGGCATACGGGCAGGGAACCGCCCGGCTGTTCCGGAGCCTCGGACTGCGGGACATCGTCGTGAGAAAAGACCTCTATGGCAACGAAAGAATGATACGATGCAGAAAATGAAAGAACTGACTGTGCAAGAAGCCTTCAACGCGGCGGCGGCCCGCTGTTCCGATGCCGAATACTGCCTCTCCGACATGCGGAAGAAGCTGGACAAGTGGGGCGTCGGGAAAGAACAGCAGGAGGAAGTGCTCGCACGCCTTCAGGCGGAAAAGTTCATCGACGAGGCGCGGTTCGGCAAATGCTTCGCGCGGGACAAATTCAGGCACAACCAATGGGGGCGCATCAAGATCATGCAAGCCCTCCGGCTTAAAGGCGTTCCCGAGGATTGTTGCCGGGAGGCGTTGGCCGAAATCGAAGAAGAGGAATACATGCGCGTCCTTCACAAGCTCCTGCAAGGCAAAGCCCGGAGCATAAGGGCGGCCTCCGACCGCGAACGCAATGGAAAACTCATCCGCTTCGGCCTCGGCCGCGGGTTTGAAATGAACGCCGTCACGCGCTGTCTGCATGTGGAAGAGGATTTCACATAGCCTCGCGCCGTACCTCCAAGCCCTTTCGGACTTCTTCTTTCCCCGGTACTGCCTTTGTTGCCGTCGGCGCATGTGTCCGGGCGAAGAGGTGCTTTGCGTCCGGTGCCTGGCCGACCTCCCGCGCGTCCGGGTCGCTTCGCTGAAAGACAACGACCTCGTCCGCATATTCTGGGGATTGGTTCCCGTCGAGAAGGGGATTTCTTTTTTCCACTACACCCGGCACTCTCCTTACGCCCGCATCCTGTTCGAACTGAAATATCACAACCGCCCCGAAATAGGGGCGGCCATGGGACGCATGATGGCCGAGGAACTGAAAGCCATGGGGTTCTTCGAGGGGATTGACCTCGTCGTACCTGTTCCCTTGTCCCGGAAAAAGGAACGGCAAAGGGGATACAACCAGAGCGATTGGATAGCGCGGGGCATATCCGAGGCCACCGGCATCCCTGCCGACACGAAAAGCGTGGTGCGCACCAAGTCCAACCCCAGCCAGACTACCTTAGACCACCGGCAACGGCGCGAAAACGTCCGGGGCATCTTTGCCGTCCGGCATCCCGATTGTTTGGATAACCGCCACATCCTGCTGGTGGACGACGTAATCACCACCGGGGCGACCATGCTGTCCTGCGCCGAAACCATCGCCCGCGCCTGCCGCGTCCGCATCAGCGTGCTCAGCCTCGCATGGGCCGGACGGTCGTGAGAAACGGGGAGTCTCTCGCGTGCGAGTTTGTCAAAAGAAACCGTGCCTTGCCCGTTCATCCCCCTCCCCGTAGCTCCGGAACCGGGACGGCAAGGGATTTCGGCATGATAAGGAACGACGCATCTTGAGAACCGCCGACAAACATCAACTCCCAAAGTCCCGCACGTTTCAGGAAGACGATTTCATTCCGGGCGGCAAACGATTTGACGACGTGCGCAGTCTCCCATACTCCTCCATAATAGCACGCGGTAAAAAGTCCCGCCTGCGGGAAAGCCGGTCTCTTTCTGTCCTCCAGACATGAAAGCAGGACGCGACCCGGCACAAAGTCCAAATAGAAACGCAACGTTTTCATGCAAAAAAGAAAGTACCCGAAGCATGAAGAACATGAAAGAGTCGGCATGGGTTCAAGATAAAGCCGAAACCATCCGCATGCCGTGAAATCCGTCGGAACCCGAAGCCGGACGGCGGGAATGTACGGAAGCGGGCGCAAGCCGGGTGCAACTCCCGCAGGCACGTTTTCAGAGGAACCGCCTCAAGCCGGGCATGCTCTGGCGGTACGCGAATCGGATAATCAGGGAGGAAGACCTGTCTCCAGACCAGATGGCGGGCGTGTCGCGCAAGGAGGATGCCCATATCTGCCGACAGACCCTCCGCGACCACATCCATACGGAAGCGGAGAGGAATCCGGTCCTCCACCTGCCGCACCCCTCAAAGACAGCAACAAAAAAAGGAAAGATGACAAAAAACTTCCTGTATCTTGCAAGAAAGTCCAAAACGAGAAAAGCCCTTCCTTGGAATACGGGAAGCGATTGACTATTTTGTTCTCTCCTCTCCCGTGCAAGATTGTCTGATGGCCGGGTAGGTTAATGCCGACATCAAACCCTTCAAAGCAAACTCCCCTACCCCCGTATCGCCAAGTTCTCCGCACATCCCCGCCGACCTTCCACCGGTTCCCTTGAAACCGGATATATAGCACAGCGTTTCGCCTCGTACTCGAAGCGGGACTTGAACCCGCACAGCCGCAATGGCCAAGGGATTTTAAGTCCCTCGTGTCTACCGATTCCACCATTCGAGCGACCTCGGAGCGGAAAACGAGACTCGAACTCGCGACCCCGACCTTGGCAAGGTCGTGCTCTACCAACTGAGCTATTCCCGCGGGAGACTTTGTGCGTCACGGTTGCAAAGATAACGTATTTCGGGGTTTACGCCAAAAAATTCCTTTATTTTTATCGGTTGTTGATGACCATCGTGTTGCCGGAATACGTGATGCGGTAACGGAACAGGCTGGATCCCTTCCCTCCGCTGCCAATCAGCCCTTGGTTGTTCAGGGTGTAAGTCCGGCCGCAGGATACGCACGCGGCATGGCCGCCCTCTTTCAGTTGCAGGGCGCGGGATATGTGGTAATCGGAATAACAGTTGGGACAGGCAAGGTCGTAGCAGACGGGCAGGGAAGTCGTGCTGCCCAGCTCGGGGATGTCGGGCAGACCGACGATGAAGCCGGCGATGCCCATTTGAAAGGAAGAGTTGCCCGCCACGGCCGTGGCGTTGACGGGGTGCTCGTGCCCGCTTCCGTCGGTGAACAGGAAGCGGCCGCGGTCGAAACGGATGGTGGCGAAGACCCCCAGGCCGTTGAGTGCCGCGTTGAGCGGCGGCACGGTGTTGACGTTCTTGTACACGAAGTAAGCCGGGTTGTCGGAGTACGTGTTCTGCATGTCGTCCGAGCAGGCCATGAGGCATGCCAACGCCGTGAAGAAAAAAAGGCTTCGTATTCTTTTCATATCTGCTTGTTCTATAGAACGTTTTTATCGTGGTTTCCGCCTATCTGCCGAGCAGACGGTTTTCCGCCTCGCGGATTCGGGCGAAGTCGAAACCGTCCCACACTTTTTCCATCAGTCCGTGTATCTTGTCGTTGCACAGGTTGCCGATGCTTCCTTCGTGGGTGTGGCGCACATGCTTTTCGGGCGTGAAGTTCCCCGCTTCGATGTCCAGCCCCACTTTCCTGTAAGCGTCCCGGAACGGCATTCCGGCGGCCACTAACCGGTTCACCTCTTCCACGCTGAACATGCTGTCGTACTTCGGGTCGTCGAGGATATGTTCGTTCACTTGTACTTTATCAATAATGTAGGCCGTCATGCGCAGGCAGTCTTCCAGTTCGCCGAAAGCGGGCAGGAACACCTCCTTGATGACTTGCAGGTCGCGGAAGTAGCCACACGGCAGGTTGTTCATGATGAGGATAATCTGCTGCGGAAGTGCCTGTATCTTGTTGCACTTGGCGCGTATCAGCTCGAACACGTCCGGATTTTTCTTGTGCGGCATGATGCTCGACCCCGTGGTGCAGTCGTCCGGCAACCTGATGAAACCGAAGTTCTGCGAGTTGAACAGGCAGGCGTCGAACGCCAGTTTGCCCAGCGTCCCGGCGATGCCCGCGAGGGCGAAGGCCACGTTGCGTTCCGTCTTTCCGCGCCCCATCTGGGCGTAGACCGCGTTATAGTCCATCGAATCGAAACCGAGAAGCTCGGTAGTCAGCGTGCGGTCGAGGGGGAACGACGACCCGTAGCCGGCGGCGGAGCCAAGCGGGTTCCGGTTGGTTATCTTGTAGGCGGCCTGAAGGAACAGCAAATCGTCGACCAGACTCTCCGCGTAGGCACCGAACCACAGTCCGAAACTGGAAGGCATGGCCACTTGCAGATGAGTGTAGCCCGGCATGAGCACCTGCTTGTGGCGTTCGCTTTGCGCCTGCAGTTCCTCGAACAGCCCTCTGACTTCCTCCGCGATTTCACGGAGCCGGTCGCGGGTGAATAGTTTCAGGTCTACCAGCACCTGGTCGTTGCGCGACCGTCCGCTGTGGATTTTCTTCCCCATGTCGCCCAACCTTCGGGTGAGGAGCAGTTCCACTTGCGAGTGCACGTCCTCCACGCCCTCTTCGATGACGAAGCGTCCCGCTTCGACGTCGGCGTGGATGCGGCGCAGTTCTTCCAACAACACCGGAAGCTCGTCCGTGCCGAGCAGCCCGACGGATTCCAGCATGACGACGTGCGCCATCGACCCCAGTACGTCGTACCGCGCCAGATGCAAATCAAGTTCGCGGTCGCGGCCGACCGTGAACTTTTCTATTTCCCGGTTGACATCCGTGCTTTTTTCCCAGAGTTTGCCTGTCATATTGCCTTGATGCAGTTAAGTCCCGTATGGAATCGCGGCCAGCATGTCGGCCAGTTTCTCCACGCCCTCTTTCAGCGGCTTGGCCACCATGCCTTTGATGAACGGGTTCAAGTCTGCCCTCGCCGTCAGTTTCATCTTGCATGCCGTCTCGGATGTGGGCAATAGCTGAATCCACAGGTTGAGGCGGATAGGGGAATTGACCGTCTCGAATTTGACGCATTTGGGTACTTCGCGCTCGATGATGCGCAACGAGACCTCTCCCAAGGGGGAAATGTCGCAACTCACGGAATCCGTGTCGAATGTCATTTCCTGAATGATTCCGTTCAGCTGGTTCCACTTGTCTTCCGGAATCCGGTCCGACATCATGGCGCGTGCCGACGGGTCGCCCCACCATTCCTTGATGACGGCCAGGTTGTTCAGGTCGGCCAGCTTGGCGTAGACGCAAGGCTGTGCGTAGGGAATGAACTTGACTTCGCTTTCAAACTGTTGTTTTGGCATTTTCCGTTTTTTGTTGATGAGACGAACAGCCGTTCCAATGAGCCGGATCTCTTCTCCATTCGTTGAGCATTTCCACGTCGCCGGAATCGATATAGCCGATGCGTACCGCCTCTGCGACTACGGCTTCATAATCGGTCAGGGTGACGAGCTTCACGTTAGCCGCCTTGAAAGCCCGGTCGGCCACGTCGAAACCGTAAGTGAAGGCCGCCACCACGCCGCTCACCTCGCAACCGTTGTTGCGGATGGCTTCCACGGCTTTCAGGCTGCTTCCGCCGGTGGAAATCAGGTCTTCCACGACGACGACTTTCATGCCCGGTCGAAGTTCTCCTTCAATCAGGTTTTCCAGACCGTGGTCTTTGGGCTTGGAACGTACATAGACGAACGGGAGGTTCAGCAAGTCGGCTACCAACGCGCCTTGCGGGATGGCGCCGGTGGCCACGCCGACGATGGCGCCGGCTTCGGGGAAACGCTCCGCAACGAGGCGTCCTATCTCGATTTTCATGAAATTGCGCAGTTCCGGGTAAGACAACGTCTTGCGATTGTCGCAATAGAACGGGGATTCCCATCCGGAAGCCCACGTGAAAGGATTCGTCGGTTGAAGTTTGACGGCTTTGACTTTGAGCAACTTCGCCGCGAAAATCTTCTCTAATGTTTCCATAACTATCCTGAGTTATATGATTCGCGTTGCAAAGGTAGTGAAAGGCGGGCGCAGAGACAAATGTAAACGGCGTTTTCTGATTCGGATGTGCCGGGCCGCGTCCCGCGCAGGAGGCAACAGACCTGAAGCATTACCCCTGCACGTTGAAAGGACAAGGCAGCCCGACTTGTTCTAATTGGCACGAAAGATTATCCCGAACTCGCGCATGTCTTCGGATGAAGCAGACATATACGACGAACGCCGCGGAGAGCAACAATCCCCTCATTCCGTCCTCTCCAATCCGGAAAGGGAAGGAATAAGGGGATTGTCATGACATGCGCGGCCTCCCGACAGCCGACATGCCCGGGCTTATCTCACCGGCAAGCGGAAAGCGCCCTCCCGCGTCTTCACGATGTACAACGCGGGACCGCGCAAAGCCACCGGAATGACAGTGCCTTCATATTGTCCCACCAAAGCCCCGGTCAGGGAATAAACATCCACGCGCCCGCCGCAAGGAACGAAGAGGTTGCCGTCGGCATAAGCCACCTTGGCGTTCTTGCCGCCCACGCCCGCGACGGAGGAGCCGTCCTTGACCGTCAACGTGCCGTCCGCCGTAGTCACCGCATAATTCTCCGGTTCTTCGCTCACGGTCACCTTGATGGGGTAAGCGCCGACCGCCAACGGTTCGGGCAGTTCCGCCGCCGCCACGGGCAACACGGTGAACACCGTCTCCGCCTTGTCGTCGTTCACGAGACCGACATACTCGATTTCATACGTTTCGGGCAAGGTGTCGCCGAGGTTGACCTCCACGTCGCGAGCCTTGACGGTGAGCGGAGCCTTCTGCACGTCGAAGTTCACCCTCGTGGTAGTGGCTCCGTAGTCCACTCCGTCCACGGTCTTGGCGTTAGTGGTGATTATCAGTTCGGCCTTTCCCGCTTTCAACGCCGTGGCCTCACGTTTTAAGTTCACGCTTATCACGTCCGGGGTCAGCACGATGGCACTGTGAGAGATGCCTTGCCCGACGGTCGCCACCGGGAACACGTCGCCGTAGGTCACTTTTCCGGGCACCTCCACCGTGACACCGGGATTCTCGGACACGACGACCTTGGCTTCCTCGGGCACATTGCCGGAGAGTTCGAAATCGGCGGAAGCGTCCAGTCCGGGCAACTTGACCGTAACCGGGAACTCGCTACCCACGGCGGCCTCCTTGTCCACGCCGCACACGCCCTCGGGCTGCGAAGGCATGGCCGCCAGGGTCTGCTCATCGCCGTACACGGCATCAGTGTAGCTGACGGAGAAGTAATACTCCTCCTGTCCCGCTGCCACGTTCACCGTCGGGGCGGTCGCGGAGAAGACGGTGTTGCCGTATTTGACAGACACTCCGATTTTATTCTTCACCACCTTGAACTTTGTCTCCTCGGCGAACGACAGCTCGTAGTTCGCCGCTTCCCCGCCGCTCAGCACGGCGTCGCGCTCGCCCCCGGCTGTCTCCGGCTCTTTCGGCGCGGGCGCAGACACCGTGGGCGACTTGTCCAGTACCTTGGAGATGTCGATGCCGGCACTGTCCGCATCGTTCCATTTCCATCCGTCGTATCGGAGTTCATACCCGCATTTCCCGTTTTGCATGTTGGCTTCGGACACGTTCATGCCGCGCCACGTCCAAGCCCCCTCGGCCAGCGACACCTTGAGCGGAGCCTTGTCCACCACCACCGTCAGGGGGCCGGACTCGGCTGGCGCGTACTCGTCGCTACCCGGCTGGCTCGCCGTCACGACGACTTCTCCCGCGCCGACGGCGCGGAACTTCCCGTCCTCGCCCACTTCAATCACGCCTTCCTTGGAGAACTCGTATGCCAAGGCATCCTTGAGGTTGCCGGAAGAGAAGCCCAGCTCGTCGACCACGTCGCCGTATGTCAACGCGGGGGCTTGATCCGGCAATTGTATCTCGACGCTTTCGCCCTTGAACGTCAGTTCATAAGTGTTCTTCTTCTCGCCTACGGCGGTCTCGTCCGTCACCGTGATGACGGTCACGTTGCCGTCCGTCGATTTCTCCACTTTCGCGTCCTTGCCGAAAGCCTCGGCCTTGATTTCCTTGCCCAGCAAGTCGCCCGGCAGTTGGTATCCGAACACGCCGTCGGAGAACCCGCCCACTTCCTTGCCGTCCACCGTGAGGGATTTCAGCCGCGCGTTGTACACCAGCTGCACGTCGTCCACGTAGAGGGCGTTGCCCGTGCCCATGGCGGGGCGGTTGAAGTAGTCGGCGGAAGAGAAGATGATGTTCATGCTTTCCGGGTTCTTGTCCGACTTGTAGTCTATGGGCACGGACAGGCGCGTCCAATCCTCGATGTCGCCCTCGATGGAATATACCTCGGAAGCCACCAGCTCGGCGTTCCCGGTCACGCCCTCGGTAATCATTCCGAGGATGTCTTTCTCGCGGTCTGCCATGTCCGTCTCCACGGGGTTGTTGCTCATGCCGGTGGTAACTTTCGACGAAGAGTGCCCGATCCAGGAGTAGAACACGACCGTGGCTTTCTCTTCCGGATTAAAAGACCCGTCCGCCGGTTCTTCTCGGGCATGGGCGCGTCTCGCATAGAACACCAGCGAGTCAGGGCGGGACGCGAATCCAATGCCCCCGTACGTGCCTCCGTCGCTGGTGTCTCCTTCCTTGCCCACGTTCTGCGCGTCGCCATACGCCCAGGCCTTGCCCAAGGTGATATACCCCGGCGCCGTCGCCCCGATGCCCATCATGCCCACGTAGTCGTTCCAGATCTTGACGGAATTGCCGTCCGCCTTCCCTCTGCGGTCGGCCTCCGGAGCCACCAGCTCTTTTTTTACCGTAAGGATGAAATTCTTGCATACGCTGGATGCCATCCAGCCTTTGGGCTGCGTCCCCACGGCGTTAGTCCCGTCGGGGTAGCAAATCTCCCACGGCTCGTCGAACGAGCCGTCAAAGTCTTGGGCCGTCAGCGAGGCCGAAGCCGCCGACAAAACCGATAAGAAGAGTAGGTTCTTTTTCATTTTCCTTGATTTATTAGAAACATGATGCCGTTCACACGCCTTGCGGCAAGGCAAAGGCAAAGTTACCACAGTCCGCATGAAAACCAAAGAAAATACGGTAAAAAAGAACGCGTTTACCGAAATATACGCGAGTTCGGGACAAGAAAGTACGTGAAAAATTTGGTAATCTCGCAAATGTCTTGTGATTTGTCAGGCGGGAACTCCTTGAGGGACTTTCCGACCGCGGCATGCACCCCGTGCGCGGGCTGAAGGCGGACATGAGGAACAGGCTCGTGCCACGCAAGAGGCACGTCGGCGGATGGTTCAACGAACTCTTCAAGAACAAGTCCGACCCCGTGCACTCGCGCCGCCCGGTACACGACTTCTTGATGGACACACGCCCGGCTCTCACCGCCCACCGTATCCTCGACGACAAACCCGAGGCATTGCCCCTTAACATCTCGAAAGGACAAGACAACCTGACTTGTCCTGATTGGCACGAAGGATTATTCCGAACTCGCGTATAGGTTCATTCCGTAACCGTCCGAAGCAAGCGACTGTCCGGAGCAAGCCGCCCCGTCGGGGCGTTTTCCCGTCATTTCCTGTGGGAGTCGGCTCGTTCAAGTCAGTTACGCCCTCTTTTGACAATATGTCCCCCGTTTTCTCCTTTCCGCAAGCAGAATGAAAGGAAAAAGGCAATTTCATACATTGCGGACTGCCGTCGAAAGACGCGAACCATGAGCGAAAGGAGGCGTTTTCGGATACGTTTTTTCACGTTTCGGGCATTCGTTTAACGTCCTTTCAC
>CAYXQT010000008.1:0-3643 GCA_964466445.1 uncultured Paraprevotella sp.
GTCCGGAATAAGACGGCATACCCCTGTCGGTTTCTTGACCGCGAAGCCCGTCTCCGGCAACCGTCCGGAATAAGACGGCATACCCCTGTCGGTTTCTTGACCGCGAAGCCCGTCTCCGGCAACCGTCCGGAATAAGACGGCATACCCCTGTCGGTTCTGATTGTGAAGTCTGCAATGAGAAAAACGCATCGGAAAGTGGTTTGCCAACCAAGGAAAACGGTTTGCCGCCAAGGAAAACGGTTTGCCGCCAAGGAAGCCGCTGACGTTCCGCGAGGAAGAGCACGTCGATTTACATGCGTCATCGGAAGTTCCCTTGTCCGATGACGGCTTCAGGGTCTGTCGCCGTCGACCCTGCTCCTGCGGTCGCGTGGGATGTCGGGAATGCCTTGCCGGTTTCTTTTGTTCCTACAAGTCGGCTTATCCCCGGCGGTTGTCGGGGATAAGCCGTCAAAGTCAGCAGGAACACCCTACCCCGCCACGTCCGCGGACGGGACTTTCAGGGTCTCAAGCCTGACGCATTGCTCCCGGCGCGGAAACGCCACGCCCCGCGGAAGTACGCCCGGAGTCGTTCTTATCTTGCCGACACTTTTACCGTCCTTTCCCCGGACTTCACCACATAAATCCCCGGCGCGACGCGCACCGACACGCGACCCTTCCCCTCCGTCATCTTCACTCCGCTTGCCGAATACACCGCAATCCCGGCACCGTCCGCCGCGTCCACCGTCAGCCTTCCCTTGCTTGTCGCCACCGTTATCCCCTCAGTTTCAGTCACGTCTTCCACGCTGGTCGCGATTGTCCTTACCCGCATCATGTCCGACTTCTCCGACACGTACGTCTCGTAGTTGCGCATCACCGAAGCCGTCACGCTATACCCGTAGTCGCTCTCTTCCTCCAGTCCGCCTACGATGACGCTCGTGCTCTCCGTCTTCTCCACCGACAGCGGGGCCACGAGTTCCTCCCCCGCCTTCAAGTCCTGCGTGATTCTGACCTCGTCCACGAAGAATGTCGTGCCCGTCACGTTCATGAAAGCCACGAGCACGTTAGAAAGATCCACGCCCTCCGGATTGGCCACATGAAGCTTCGCCGTGTGCTGGCCTACGGTGGAAGTCTCGAAGTAAGCCGACAGCAACGCACTCGTGTCCCGCGGCGTGCGCAATGCCATGACGAACATGCCTTCTGGATACGTCGTGCCGTCCTCCCACGTGATTGACTCCACCGTCGTCTCCACCGTGCATTCCACGTCGAAGCCTTCGTTGCCGTTCCCCGAAAGGTCCAAGTAAGGCGAGAACACCAACCCCGCCTCCCCGATCCACGAAGTCCCCTGCGTGCCCGCCATGCCCGGCTTCCACGCCGGCCGCGTCGCTCCCCAGCCCGTCCGTGCCATTCCGTTGTCCGCGAAATCGTAAGGCGACACCCAGTCGTTGCCCTCCTCCGTAATCTCGTCGAAAGTCTCCTCGTTCACCACCACGCCCCGCATGTCCGCGGCGGCACGCACTATCCGGCTCGTCTCCACGCGGTAGTCCGTGGCATGCCCTAACGGCTTCCAGTTCGCCCTGAAGGATTCCGCCGTCACCTCGCTCGCCTGAGCGACTTCCGGTCGCAAGCCCTCCACGCCGTCCACCCATACCACGGCACTCGGTTCCGAGACGAGCTCGCCGTCCACCGCCTGCACATAGTACGAATACTCGTTCTCCGGGAGGATGCCTTTCACCGCATATTCGGTGCCCTCCACGTCAAGATCCTCGATGAGCCTCGTCGTCTCCCCGCGCGTCGAATAGCTTAGCGTCACGTCGTCCACGTAGAAGTCTATGCTCCCCCGCTGAATCATCGACAGCCTCACGCGCGTCACGTCGTCCCCCAACGCCTCGGCGGCGAACTCATAGAACCCGCCGTCCTCCGACATCCAATAGTAAGGAAGTTGCGCTATGTTCTCCCACTTCCCCGTAAGGCTGTGGTAAAGCTCGACGCGTACCAAGGACAGCTCCTCCCCTGCCTCTTCCATGGACGACGGACGAATCCAGAACTTCAGTCCGTCGACGGGCTGCGGTGTCTCCGGAGAAGTCACCACGTCCCCCACCGCATCGAACTTCAGGGACACTGGTTCAGAATGCACGTTCTCTTTCTCCGTGCTCACCTCCTGAGTTCCGTTCGAGAGGTCGAACTCCCACCCCTCCGGCCATCCGGGGTCGTCCGCGTCGATTGTCTTGCCGTCCTCGTCGACGTTGATTCCGTCGAAAGTCTCCGTCAGGATGCCCTTCTCCATCTCGGCGGGAGCCTCCTTGCAGAACACGTTCAGGCGGTACGACGGAACCTCCACGTCTTCCCATCGGGCGACGAACTCCGTGGGGGAGACATTCAACGCCCGCAAGGGAACGGGTGTCGGGAGACGGTCGCGCTTGAACTCAATCCTCACGTCGTCAATCTGCACATACCCGTTCTCCGCCTGAAACTGGAAATACGAGGGGTCGTAGAGGGAACCGTGGGTCGCGGTCATGGCGTATTCCTTCCATTCCGCGGAAAGGTCGAAGTCCCCCTGATCCTCGCCCGGCCCGTAATAGTCGTCGCAGAGTGCTATCCATAACGACCCCGCGGAAGAACCCGGAAGGATGCGCGCCCGGAAAGTGAGCGTCGCCGTGCCACCAAGGTCGAGAGGGGGAGTGGATATGTACCCGAGCTGGTCGTAGTCCTTGCGGTCCTTCAACGCTATCGTTCCCGCAGCCGGGAATATCCCGCCTCCCGTCCAGCCGGGCATTGATGTCAGCTCTTCGGGAACATGGTAGCCGTCCACATACCGAATCTCCTCCCCGGGAATGTCTTCCGTCCCGCCGACAAACTTGGAGAAATCCTCTTCGAGAAGTACTCCGGAAGCGGCACGGACCGGCAAGGCCGCATGCGAGACTTTCGCCGGAAGAGGCTTCCGCCCCTTCAGAAAGGGAACCGCCGCCGATGCGGGGACACCCGCAAGAAGTACCGCCGCCGCAAGAAAATACTGTTTAATCATGACATACGTGGGTTTTCGTGAGGCTCTGTGATTCTATTATGACATCCTCGGACAGACAGCCGGAACCTCTTACCAGTCCGCCTCGGCTTCTTCATCTCACAAAAGTGGCAGTTTCCCGCCGTCATCTCCTGCTTGACGCATCTTGATTAAGATAAATGTTCGTTTCACGTCCTGCGGGAGTCATCCACCCTGCAAGGACGGATGAAAGTCAGCAGGAACGGTCGCCCGTTGCATCGGTGGACGGGACTTTCAAGATTTCAAGATTGCCGCGCCATTCCGAACGCGAAAACCGTCCCCTCCGCCCGGCTTTCCGCATCGCGGAGACGCAAGGAAGAACTTGCCGCCGTCCGGATTCATCGCCCTGCCGCCGTCCTGGCAACTGCCGCACAACCTCCCGCAGGAAACGGTCACAAGACCTCCTGCAAGAAACGCGAACAATCTGCCCCGTCCAGACCTTACGCCCTGCCGCCTCGGCAGATGTCACACAACTTTCCGCAGGAAACGCAACGACTTGCCGCCGTCCGGATTCGTCGCTCTGCCACCGTCCTGACAGGTATGTATCACACAACCTCCCGCAAGAAACCGCGCCTCCCGCAAGAAACCGCGCCTCCCGCAGGAAACAACCTCCCGTGGGAAAAGCCC
>CAYXQT010000008.1:3743-5067 GCA_964466445.1 uncultured Paraprevotella sp.
CCTCCCGCAAGAAACCGCGCCTCCCGCAGGAAACAACCTCCCGTGGGAAAAGCCCTTCCGGCTAACGCCGTTCTAACTTCAGGTGGCGGAACATCTCCACCACCCCACGCTCCTCCCCTGCGGGAGTGTATGCGTACACCGCCACGCCCGCCATCGCCGACCCGTCCGTGAACGCCGAATCCCCCGCGAACGAGCATGATGACGATGACTCGCCATCGTCCCACTCCGGCGAGCACACGTAGACACGTGTCCCCGACCCGTCCTCCGCGTGGACTTTCCCCGCCTCGTCCACTCCGGACAGGCGGAACCGGAAGCGCGAGCCTCCGCTATCGTGCAAACCTAAGTCTTGACCCGTCCGGATGCCTAACGTGTTGCCCGTCCGCACCGCGTATACCGTGACCCCTTCGTACAAGCCTGACACCGCGAAGCCCGACCCCGAAGCGCGGACTTCCGCCTCGCGCACAGCTGTCTCCCCGCGCCTGTTCACGAACGTCGCCGTCCAACGCCCCACGAAGTCCTCCGCACCGTATTGCCGCAACTCCACCGTGTCGCGCCGATCCATCGCCTCGCACCAAATCCACGCGTGCGCCCGCCGCGGTTGCCCGCTCACGTTCGGCAACACCGAGAACTCCACGCCCTCCGCGGTCTGCGTATACGACACCCATTCCGCTGCGACCGACACCGCGTAGTCGAACGGCGACTCCACGCGATAAGGAAGCGAGCCGCCCCCGTCACCCGCGTACAAGACCTTTCCGCTGTCCGCGCGGAAATAACCGCCGTACTGCGTCACCGGCACCTTCTGCGCCTCGCCTGACGACGATGTCACCGTGACCACGGCCGTGCGCCCCTCCAAGCTCTTGTTCGCCTCCGCCCGCAGGACGACACTGTCCGCACGGCACTCCGTCGAGCACCACTCCGCCGATGACTCTGCCGTGAAGCCTCCCGTCTGCGACATCAGGATGTAGCCCCGCGACTCCGTCGCCCCGAACGTCGCCTCCGACCTCACTACCGAGAAGGACGTGCCCCCGCCCTCGTCGTCGTCGCACGCCGCCGCGGCGAGGCACGCCGCCCCCGCCACAAGCCACGCGAGAAGCCTACCCGCCGTGCCCCCCGTCCGTCCGGGAAGCACGCGCCCCCTTCGTCCGCCTCTCTCCGCGCGAACGAAAAGATGTTCCTCGCAAGTCGTCAGGGGAGAGCCATCCTCCGCCCCGATGCCGTTCCCGCCCGCCTTCGGGCAGGAGAAAAGATGTTCCTTCATAATGTGTGTCATTTTATATAAGTGCAAGGCAGACCCGCTCCCGCCCAACGGACAGGAAGCCCCTCG